>JBKHWY010000083.1:0-12328 GCA_046566285.1 Gammaproteobacteria bacterium
CGTGAGCGAAGAAGCCATCGATTTTAATGTGTTGCGGATGTCCACCTTATGACCCTGAAACGAAAAACGGTTTTCCTGTTCTCCGGACAAGGCTCCCAGTATTACCAGATGGGACGAGACTTGTACGATTCCAACCCGATATTTCGGGCCAGCATGGACCGGATGGACCAGCTGGTGCGCGAGCGCCTGGGCACCTCGGTGGTGCAGGCCGTGTACGGGCCGCACGGCAAGGCCGACCCCTTCGACGACATCCGCCTGACGCACCCGGCCATTTTCATGGTGGAATTCGCGCTGGCGCAGGCGGCCATGGCCCTGGGCATCCGGCCCGACCTGACCCTGGGGGTGAGCCTCGGCACCTTCGCGGCGCTGGCCATCGGCGGGCGCCTCAGTGCGGAGGCGGCGCTGGCGCGCGTGCTCGAGCAGGCCCTGGCCATCGAGGCGCACAGCCCGCCGGGCGGCATGATCGCCGTGCTCGGCGAGCCGGACCTGTACCACCGCTCGCCCTTCCTGCAAGCCCGCTCGGTCATCGCCGGCATCAATTTTTCGGGCCACTTCGTGTTGTCCGCGCCCCAACACCACCTGGCCGAGATCCGCGCCTTCCTGGCGCGCGCCGACGTGGTCCACCAGAGCGTAACGGTGCGTTATCCCTTCCACAGCCCGTGGATGGAGCCGGTGCGGACCAAGCTGAGCGGCTACACGGAAGTGGGCCACCGGCTGGACGCCAGCCTGCCGGTGATCTGCTGCGCGACCGGCGGCGCGCTCCAGGAACTTCCGGAAGACTATTTCTGGCAGGTGATGCGCAATGAGATGTCGTTCCAGCGTGAGATCGACCGGCTGGAGCCGTCGGGGCCGTTCAACTACGTCGACCTGAGCCCGTCCGGCACCCTGGCCACCTTGTTGAAATACCTGCTGCCGAAGGCGTCGGCCTCGTCGAGCATCGCGATCATGACGCCCTTCGGACAGACCAGCGACGCCCTGGCCGCCGCAGCCGAACAATGCCGGGCCGGCGAGCCGCAGGCCATGGGATGGGCGTAGGCGCGATGCCGGCGATGTCGGCGATGTCGGAAACATCGGGAAAGTCCGAAACACGCATCTTCGCGCTGTCGGACATCCATGTCGATTTCGATGCCAACGCACGCTGGGTGGCCGGATTGTCGCGCAGCGATTATCGCCGCGATATTTTGATTCTTGCCGGCGACGTTTCCGATTCGCTGGAACGGATGGAAGCGTGCTTCACGGCCCTGGCCGGATGTTTTCGCCAGGTGTATTTTGTGCCGGGCAATCACGACCTGTGGGTCGGGCGCGACAGCGCACCCATGACGTCGCTGGACAAGTTCGTGGCCGTCAATGCGCTGGCGCACGCGTGCGGCGTCAGCACCAGTGCCGGCCTCATCGAGGATGTCGCCATCGTCCCGCTGCTGGGATGGTACGACTATTCGTTCGGCGTGCCGGACCCGCAACTGGCCGATCTTTGGATGGATTTTCGCGCCTGCCGCTGGCCGGAGGGCTGGTACGAGCGCCAGATCACCGAGCATTTCATCGGCAGTAACGTCCTGCCTGCGCTGGGGCCGGCGCGCCTGACGATCTCGTTCTCGCATTTCCTGCCCCGCATCGACGTGATGCCGGACTTTATCCCCGCCGTGCACCGGAAGATCTACCCGCTGCTGGGAACGGACCGGCTCGACCGCCTGGTGCGCTCGCTCGGCGCGGATATCCATGTCTATGGCCACAGCCATATCAATCGCGACGTCTGCATCGATGGCGTTCGCTACATCAACAACGCGTTCGCCTATCCGCACGAGGAGCGCATCGCGGCCAAGGCCTTGCGCTGCATTGCCCGCATCGGTTGAGGGGCGCCGCGCCAGCCGCGCGCAGGCATGCGCTGGGGTATAGTGGGCGATTCACCTTGGCCGCACGGCCAGGCCAACGCTCCAACGTAAAGACGCCCACCATGAAAAGAACCGCCGCCCTCGCGATCGCCGCGCTGACCCTGGCCGCCACCGCCGCTGCTGCCGTCACCCCGGTTGAGCATCACGGCGCGCTCAAGGTCGAAGGCACGCGCATCGTCGACCAGCACGGCAAGGGCGTCGCGCTGGCCGGCCCCAGCTTCTTCTGGTCGAATACCGGCTGGAAGCAGGAGAAGTTCTACAACGCCGACGCCGTCAAGACGTTTGCCAGCGGCTGGAATGCCTCGCTGGTGCGCGCCGCCATGGGCGTGGACGAGCAGGGCGGCTTCCTGCACGACCGCGCCAACCAGGCCCGCGTGGAAGCGGTGGTGGATGCGGCCATCGCCAACGGCCTGTACGTCATCATCGACTGGCACTCGCACCACGCCGAGCGCTACGCCGACGAGGCGGCGGCCTTCTTCACGGCCATGGCGCGCAAGTATGGGCGCACGCCCAACGTGATCTATGAGCTCTACAACGAGCCCCTGCGCGAGGCCACCTGGAGCACCGTCATCAAGCCGTATGCGCAGAAAGTCATCCAAGCCATCCGCGCCGTCGATCCGGACAACCTGATCATCGTCGGCACCCCCACCTGGTCGCAGGACGTGGACGTGGCGGCGCGCGACCCGCTCACCGGCAGCAACCTGCTGTACGCGCTGCACTTCTACGCCGGCACCCACAAGGACGAATTGCGCCGCAAGGCCGACGCCGCGCTGGCGGCCGGCCTGCCGCTGTTCGTCTCCGAATGGGGCTCGGTGAACGCCGATGGGAATGGCGCCGTGGATGTCGCGCAAACCCGGCGCTGGCAGGCCTACCTGCGCCAGCACTGCCTGAGCCAGGCCCAGTGGGCCGTCAGCGACCGCAAGGAAGGCGCCTCGTTGTTCAAGCCCGGGACCTCCGGCGCCGGGTCATGGCGCGAGGCCGAGCTGACCGACTCCGGCAAGCTGCTGCGCGAGATTCTAATGGGCTGGGACAGCACTTGTCCGTGAGCCCGGGATGGCTCAACGGCGTCCGCCCGCATGGGCCAGCGTCGCCACCCACCCTTCCGGCACGGCCACGTCCAGGCACGCCAACCCGTCGGGCAGGGCGGACCATTCCGCCAACGGCTGGCCCAGGCATTTCAGGCGTGCTTCCCGCACCGTCCAGGCGCGCGCCAGTGCCAGTGCGCGTCCGGCAGGGGCGCACGCCGCCAGTTCGGCCAGCACCTGCGGGCCGAGATAGTTGCGCGCCACCGCTTTCCAGTCGTCGATGTCCTGCACCCGCATCAGGTCGATGCCCACCGGCCCGTCGGGGTAGAGCGCGGCCACCGAATAGTCCTCCTCATGGCTGATCGACACGCCGGCCGCCAGCACCTGGCCGTCGAGCACCAGACGCGGCGCCAGGCCGGGCGCGCTGTCGATGCCGATGCGCTCCATCGCCACTTCGTACACCTGCGCGGCCAGTTCGCGCAAGGCCAGCCGCACCCGGGCACGCGCGGTGTCCCGGCCAGTGCCGGGCGGTTGAAAGATGCCGATCACCCGCAGCCCCGGTGGCGCGCCGGCTACGCTGAGAAGGTTCACGCCCGCTCGGGCGCGGCCGGCAAGCCCGACCAGCTGGTGGCAGGCGGAATATGCTCGCCCTTCATCACCAGGGTGAGCGCGCCGATGCGGGCGTTGTCGCCCACGCTGGCGCTGTACAGCACCGCGCTGCGCGGCCCCATGTACACCTTGCTGCCGATGGTGACGTGGTCGATCTTCATCACCCGGTCCTCGAACAGGTGGGTCTGCGGGCACGAGAGGGCATTCAATTCGCTGTAGTCGCCGATGGTCACGCAGTCGAATTCCGTGATGTCGGTGGTGTCCATGTACACCCCCTTGCCGATCCGGCAGCCCAGCAGGTTGAAGGCCAGCGGCAGCCAGGGCGTGCCGCGCAGGTAGCGCATGAAGTTGGGCACGGTGATGCCTTCGTACAGATTGGTCACCCCTTCGGACAGCCACACGAAGCCGGTCCACATGGGGTCCGCGCGCTTGCGGTAGCGCCCCAGCAGCAGCCACTTGAACGCGAGCACCACCAGGTAGTTGCCGATGCAGTAGAGCAGGCCCGCCACGGCCAGGTCCCAGGTGACGCTGCGCCACAGGCTTTCGCTGGCGTCGGGCATCACGGCCAGCACCACCGTGTAGCCCACCGCGATCACCAAAGCATGGGGCGAGACGATCCGGAACGATTCGACCAGGGTGCGGCCCAGGCGGCGCAGGGTCGAGGGCCGGTAGGTGAGGTTTTCCGGGAAGCCGGCGGTCTCCTCGCGCGCGGGCAGGTGGATCGCGGGAGAGCCCAGCCAGGTGTCGCCGCTGCTTAGCTGTGCATTGTCGGGCGCGTGGGTGTGCACGCCCACCAGCACCCGTTCGGGCAGGATGGAGCCGTCCGGGATGTAGCTGCCGTTGCCGACGAAACTGCGGTGCGACACCACGGTGGGTTGCATGGTGATCCAGCCGCCGTCGATGTGTTCGTCCCCCAGCATGACGGCGTCGGCGATGAAGGTTTCGTCGCCCAGGGTCAGCATGTCCGGCACCACGCCCAGCGCCGTGGAGATCTCGGCATCGCGCCCCACCTTGGCGCCCAGCATGCGATACCAGAACGGCGCGAACACGGTGGCGTAGATCCCGTGCAGCACCGACAGGCTCGATTCCTGGATGTGGCTGACCAGCCACTTCGCGCAGTAGGTATTGCTGTGCACGGGCGCGCGCCCGGGGTTCAGGCGCGGCAGCGCGCCCCAGCGCACCGCGGCCGACACCAGCAGCGTGAGCGCGATCAGCACCGCGCTGGCGGGGAAGGCCAGTACGAAGTAGCGCGCCAGTTCGGTGGTGATCGCGTGGCCCTGCAGCCAGGGCAGCCACTCGTGCTCGTCGAACCAGTCGATCAGCACGAAGCTGGGGAACACCGGCATGAAGAACAGGGTCGAGACCAGCAGCATGCCGGCGACAAAAAACAGCGCCTCGACGGCCAGGCGCCGGCGCGAGACGGCCGGGCGCGGTGGCAGGCTGGCAACGAAAGGACCGAGGTCGCGCGCGGGCGCGCCGCCCCAGATGCGCGCGGGCGGCACATGCACGCCATCGGCCAGCGCCGACTGGCCTTCCAGATGGCCCTGCGTCCCCACCGAGGTGTTGCCTTCCAAAATGGCATAGGAGCTGACGCAGGCGTCGGCGCCCACGCTCACGGGCCCGAGCAGCAGGCGTCCGCGCTCGACCCGGGCGTTCTCGAAATTGACGGCATTGCCGATGCTGGCGCCGTCGCCGATGGCCAGCAGGTCCGGCGCGCGCAGGGTCATGGAGCCGATGATCACCGAGCGCCCGACCTTGGCGCCCAGTGCGCGCAGCCACCAGTTGTACAGCGACGAGCCGCTCAAGAGGTACACCGGGGCCGCTTCCACCAGCCGGTCGGCCAGCCACCAGCGGAAGTAGGCCAGCCCCCACAGCGGGTACGACCCGGCGCGCAGGCGTCCGGCCACCAGCCACTTGCCGGCCAGCGCGACCACGAACTCCATCAGGGTGGCGAGCAGGAACACCCCGATCGACATGGCCACCGCGCGCGTCACGGTGTCGCCTTCGCCGCCGGTGTAGAAGTGATAGGTGAAGAAGGGCGCCAGCCACTGGGCCATGCGCAAGGTCACCAGGGGTGGCACGGCGGCCGCTTGCGCCAGCGCGCAGGTCCAGCGCCGCCAGGCTGGCGGCGCGCTCCAATCGGCCTGCATGGGCGCGGCCGCGTGCTCCTGCGCGAGGGCTTCGGCGATGCGTCCCACGCTGCGATGCTGGTAGATGTCGCGCACCGTCACATGGGCATAGGCCGGGTCGGCCCGCAGGGCGGACGCCAGGCGCGCGGCGAAGAAGGAGTGCCCGCCCAGGTCAGTGAAAAAATCCATCTGGCGGCGGATCGGCTGGCCGGGGAACAGCCGCGCCAGCGCCGCGAACAGGGCGGTTTCGGCGGGCGTCTCGGGCGCATCGGATTCGCCTTCGGCCATGGGCTGGGCGGCCAGGGGCAGGGCGCGCAGGGCCTTGCGGTCGATCTTCCCGGAGGTCAGGCGCGGCATCGCATCGAGCAGTTCGTAGCGGCCAGGGACCATATACGGTGGCAGGTGCTCGGCCAGCCGGTGGCGCAAGGTGGCGCCCAGCAGGTCGTCGGCGCCAGCAGCGGCGGCCGGCACCAGGTAGGCCACCAGCTGGTCGATGCCATCGATCCTGGTCAGCAGGACCGCCGCCGTGCCCACGCCGCTTTGCTGCGCCAGCACCGCTTCGATTTCACCCAGCTCCACCCTGAAGCCGCGGATCTTGACCTGGTCGTCCAGGCGGCCCAGGCATACCACCTCGCCGTCGGCATCGATGCGCGCGAGATCCCCGGTGCGGTACAGGCGCGCGTCGTGCACGCCCGTGCTCCCCGGGTTGGGCAGGAATTTTTCGCCCGTCAGGTCGGGCCGCCCCAGGTAGCCGGCCGCCAGGCCCGGGCCGGTGATGCACAGCTCTCCGACCTCGCCGCGGGGCAGCAGGCGCGGCGCGCCCGGCTCGCCGGCGATCACCAGCAGGCCATAGTTGGGCAGCGGGGTGCCGATCGTAATCGGCCGTCCCGGGACCAGACGCGCCAGGCTGGCCGACACCGTCGCTTCGGTGGGGCCATAGGTGTTGAACATCTGGCGGCCGGGCCGGGCAAAGCGTTCGACCACCGCGTCCGGGCACATCTCGCCACCCAGGTTGATGAGGCGCAGGCCGGGCACATCTTCGGCGAACAGCGCCAGCAAGGTCGGCACGGCGTGCAGCACCGTCACCCCGTTCGCCGCCAGCAGCCGGGGCAGCTGCTCGGGGTCGCCGGTGACTTCGCGCGGCGCGCTCCACAGGCTGGCGCCCACCAGATACGCGATCCAGATCTCCTCGAACGACATGTCGAAGGCCACCGAAAAGCCCTGGTACACGCGGTCTTCAAGGCCGATGCCCAGCACCTGGTTTTCGCTGCGCAGGAAGTGGCAGATGCTGCGCTGGCTGATCAGGATGCCTTTTGGTTTGCCGGTGGAGCCGGAGGTGTAGATCACGTACGCGGGCGCGTCCGGCGAGACGGGCCCGCGCCGGCGCAGCACTTCGCCGGCGCGCCGGGGCGATAGCAGGTCTTCGGCCAGCCACACCGTTGCGGCATCGGGCAGCTGCGCGCGCAGGGCGGCGCTGGTGATGACGCCCACTGCCGCCGCGTCGTCCATGCACACCAGCAGGCGTTCGGCCGGAGTGTCCTGGTCCACCGGCAGCCAGGCCGCGCCGGTCTTGGCGATCGCCGCCTGCGCCACCAGCAGGTCGATCCCACGCGGCATCCACAAGGCGACGATCTGCCCGGGCTTGACGCCCGCTTCGATCAGGCGCGATGCGGCCAGGCTGGCCAATTGATCCAGTTCCGCATAGGTCAGCACGCGCTCGGCGCTGATGAGAGCGGGGCGCGCCGGCATGGCCGCCGCCGTGGCTTCCAGCAGGTCGGCCAGGATCTCCTCGCGCAGCAGGTCCGGTTGCGCCGGCCCGTACAGGATGTCGGCATGCGGGGCGGGGCTAAAGTGGTGGGGGCTGGAGTCGTTCATGCCTTCGGTCGATCTTTGCTCGATTGTTTGCTCGATGGTTTACGCAAATGCGTTGTCGTAAGTATTGTATGCCGCAGCGCAGCAGTGTGGGGCCGGGGCTCGCTGCTCGCGCGCTCAAAATCGGGTTATGCTCGCGTCCTCGCGCACTTCATGCCAATTGAGCACAAGGACACCATGACGCCCTCAAACCAGCAGGTCAATTCGCCGGCCACCGTGCTGTTTGCAAGCCTGATCGGCACCACCATCGAATTCTTCGATTTCTATATTTACGCCACCGCCGCCGTGCTGGTGTTCCCGCGCCTGTTCTTTCCCTCGTCCGACCCGACGGCGGCCACCCTGCAATCGCTGGCCACCTTTGCGATTGCCTTTTTTGCCCGCCCGGTCGGCTCGGCGGTGTTCGGCCACTACGGCGACCGGATCGGGCGCAAGGCCACCCTGGTGGCGGCCCTCCTCACCATGGGCATCTCCACGGTGGTGATCGGCCTGTTGCCCACCTACGCGTCGATCGGCACCCTGGCGCCCCTGCTGCTGGCGCTGTGCCGCTTCGGCCAGGGCCTGGGGCTGGGCGGCGAGTGGGGCGGGGCGGTGCTGCTGGCCACCGAGAACGCGCCGCCCGGCAAGCGCGCCTGGTACGGCATGTTCCCCCAGCTGGGCGCGCCGATCGGCTTCTTCCTCTCGGGCGGGATCTTCCTGCTGCTGAGCGAAACCCTCGACGACGCCGACTTCTTCGCCTACGGCTGGCGCATCCCCTTCCTGGCCAGCGCGCTGCTGGTGGGCGTGGGCCTGTACGTGCGCCTGAAGATCACCGAGACGCCTGAATTCCAGCGCGTGCTGGACCAGCACGAGCGCGTCAAGGTGCCGGTGCTGGCGGTCCTCGGCCAGCACCCGCGCGTGCTGGTGCTGGGCACCCTGGCCGCGCTGGCCACCTTCGTGCTGTTCTACCTGATGACCGTGTTCGCGCTCAGCTGGGGCACCAGCGCGCTGGGGTACTCGCGGCCGGACTTCCTCAAGCTGCAGCTGTTCGCGGTGATCTTCTTCGCGCTGACTATTCCGCTGTCGGCGGTGCTGGCGGACCGCCATGGCCGCAGCCGCACCATGGTCTGGTCGACGCTTGCCATCATCCTGTACGGCCTGGCGTTCGGGCCGCTGTTCCGCGCGGGCAGTGGGGCCAGCGTGGCGGCCTTCCTGTCGCTCGGCCTGGGCCTGATGGGCATGACCTACGGACCGCTCGGCACCTACCTGTCCGAACTGTTCCCGCCGGCGGTGCGCTACACCGGCGCCTCGCTGACCTTTAATTTGGGCGGCATCATCGGCGCTTCGCTGGCGCCCTACGTGGCCACCTGGCTGGCCAGCCACTACGGGATCGGGTCGGTGGGCGCCTATCTCAGCATCGCAGCGCTGCTCACGCTGGTGGCGCTGCTGCTGATCGGCCGGCGTGGCGGTGTTGTCAACCCGCCACGCCCAAATAGCGGGTAATCATGCTTAAAAGTTACTGAAAGGCATCTTTAGCGTATTGCTCAGTTACACTGTCGGTTTCTGATATGCAAAAAGAATACCGCTCATGTTCCGCAGCGCCTCGTTTCGCTCCCGCCTGTCCGCCGTCGCCCATCTGCCCCTCCTGAAAACGCAGTTCCTGAAAACCTGCTGCGCCGCCGTGCTGCTGGCTGCCTCCAGCCAGGCCGGCGCGGTGGACCTCTTGGTCTCCAACTTCACCGACAGTCCCGACCCGGCCACGCGCGGCGGCCAGCTGGTCTACAGCGCCACCATCACCAACAACGAAGCCGACAGCGCCAGCAACGCCACGCTGACCTTCGCGCTCGACCCCGAAACCACCTTCGTCTCGGTCTCGGACGCCGGCCACTGCGCCTACCAGTCGGGCGCGCACCAGGTCAGCTGCAGCTATCCCACCATCAAGGGCGACCTGAGCGGCCCGGGCAGCGCCGACGTCATCACGGTGAATGTGACCGTGGCCAGCAAGGCCAGCGCCGGCGCCACCGTCAGCGCCAGCGCCACCGTGGCCAGCGTGGATGCCGACAGCAACAGCGCCAACAACGCGCTCAGCCAGCTGACCACCCTCGACAACGGCGCCGACCTGGCGCTGGCGCTGGGCGTGTCGCCCCCCAGCGTGCCGGCAGGCGCCAGCATCGCCTATACGCTGGGCGCCACCAACAACGGTCCGAACGTCGCCGGTGCCACCAGCGTGGCGCTGACGCTCTCGCCCAACCTCACCTACCAGAGCGCGAGCGGATCGGGCTGGAGCTGCGCCGTCGCCGCCCAGGTGGTGACCTGTACGCGCGCCAGCGCCGCGCTGGGCGCGCTGCCCGACATCACCGTCAACGCCAAGGTCACGGGGGCGACCACCGGCACCATCACCTCGGCCGCCGCGGTCTCGATCAGCGGCAGCGCGGTGGACTACGACAGCACCAACAACAGCGCCACCGCCAACCTGACGGTCAGCGTCGGCACCGACCTGGCCCTCAGCAAGGGCGCGTCCTCCAACACCCCGGCCGCAGGCGCGCCCATGAGCTTTACGCTGGCCCCGCGCAACACCGGCCCGTTTGCCGCCACCGGCGTGACCGTCACCGACAACCTGCCGGCCGGCTTTGCCGTCACCTCCGCCAGCGGCGCCGGCTGGAGCTGCGCCATCAATGGCCAGGCGGTCACCTGCACCACGGCGTCCTACGCGGTGGGCGCCACCGACGACATCACCATTGGCGCCACCGCGCCGGCGGCGGTCAGCGCCACCAACTACACCAACACCGCGCAGATCGCCAGCGCCACCCCGGACGCCAACGCCGCCAACGACGTGGCCAGCAAGAGCGTGACCGTGCTGCCCGACGGGATCGACCTGGCCATCACCAAGACCAAGGGACCGAACCCGGTGGCCGAAGGCGCGCCGGTGCAGAGCACCATCGCCGTCACCAACAACGGGCCGCAGGGCGCGCGCGCCGGTGAGGTCGCCGTCACCGACACCCTGCCGGCCGGCGAAACCTACACCAGCTACAGCGGCGCCAACTGGACGTGCGGGGCGGCAGGGCAGGTGGTCACGTGTACCTACAACGCGGCGCTGGCCAATGGCGCCAAGACTTCCAACCTGGTCATCACCAGCAGCGCCAGCGCCGCCGGCACGCTGACCAACAACGCCTGCGCCACCTACACCGACAGCGTCGGCTCGCTGGTCGATCCGGTGGGCGGCAACAACTGCACGGGCGCCTCCGTCATCGCCACCACGGCGGCCGGCTCGATCGACCTGCAACTGGCCAAGTCGGTCAGCGTCGATCCGCTGGTCTGGAACGCCAGCACGCTGTCGTACACGCTCACCCTGACCAACGCCGGTCCGGCGGGCGCCACCGGCATCACGCTGCGCGACCCCATCCCCGGCGCCGTCAGCGGCACCGGCATCGTCGCCAGCCAGACCGGCGGCAGCACCAGCGCCACCTTCAGCTGCACCAACGCGTCCACCGTGGTGTGCACCCAGACGGGCGGCGCGGCGCTGGAACCGGGCGAGACGGCGGTGTTCACCATCGACGTCAGCCGGCCGCTCAAGGACAGTGGCGCGGGCAAGTTCACCAACACCGCCACCGTCAGCTCGAACGCCCAGGGCGACACCAACACCAGCAACAACAGCGCCTCGGTGCAGGTGAAGGTGGAGCCGGTGGCCGACCTGACCGTGTCGTCCAGCGTCACGCCCACCAGCGCGCAGGCCGGCACCAAGGCTACCTACGTCCTCACGGTGAACAACAGCGGCCCGTCGAATGCCGCCGCCGTCGCGCTGACCCAGGTGTTCACGCTGGCCGGCGGCACCATGACCTTCCTGTCCGCCACCCCCAGCAGCGGCAGCTGCAGTTGGGACGGCGCCACGCAGGCGCTGTCGTGCACCCTGGGCGCGCTGGCCGCCAGCGGCACCGCCACCGTCACGGTGGACGTGCGCCCCGACTACATGAGCGTGCCGCCCACGCCGCGCAACCTGGTTGCCGACGTCAGCGTGGCCAGCAGCACCAACGAAACCAACCTGGCCAATAACGCCGCCCAGACCGTCCTGTCAATCACGCAAGCCTCGGTCGACCTCCTGGTCAATAACACCGACAGCCCCGACCCGCTGGGCTACGTGCCGGCCAGCGCGAACCCGACCTTCCCGGACAACGTCGTCACGTTCAAGAACACCGTCACCAACAAGGGCCCGTCGGTGGCTTCCAACGTCACGCTCACCTACACGATGACCCCGCCCGCCGGCAAGACCATCACCTTCCTGGGCGACAAGCTCGCCAGCACGGGCCAGGCCTACTCGAACTACTGCGACCACCTGAACGCCCAGGCCACGGCCGCCTCGCCCTTGACCATCAGCTGCACGCTGCCGGGCATCCTGGCCGCCGCCAACGCCACCACCGACCTGTATCTCGACTTCCGCGTCGATACCCAGCCGTCGGCCAGCGGCGACACCTTCACCTCCAGCGTGACGGTGGCATCCAGCGAGCCCGAATCGCTGTCGGTCAATAACAGCGTCACGCAAACCACCACCGTGCGCATGCGCGCCGACCTGCAACTGGCCAAGAGCGCGCGCGCCTACATCGGCGGGTCGGACAGCGCCACCACCACGGCGCAGGTGCGCCAGCCCTTCTATTGGGTGCTGACGCTCACCAATGCCGGCCCGGGCGACAGCCAGGTCACCACCATCACCGACACGCTGCCGGCCGGCGTCGCCCTGTACACCCCGGCGGGCGGCGCGCCCAGCCCGTACAACGCGGCGCCCTACAACGCCGGCGTAGCCTGGAGCACCAACAACGGCACGCCCACGAGCGGC
>JBKHWY010000084.1:0-12283 GCA_046566285.1 Gammaproteobacteria bacterium
CGATGCGGAACTGGTGCGCTTCCACGTACCACGTGGGAGGCGCGCCCTTACCGGACGCGGCGACCTGAGTGCACAGGGCGCCCAGCGCCACCAGCAGGCGTTGCCACCCGGCCTGGGCAACGGTCTCCGGCTCGACCGGCTCGAACAGCCGGCGCATGCCGCCGTGCAGGGCGTTGTATTCCACCGGCTGCCAGTGGGCGCGGTGCGGCGTTTGCGTCAGCTGCATGCCCCGCTGCACGAAGCACGAATGGCGCCGGTGACGCCGCCATCCTTGAGGTAATTGTCGGGCGCCAGCCGGTTCCAGCTGGGTACCAGGGCATCGAGTTCGGCCAGGCTGCAGCCCGTCAGGCGCGCCAGGTCCTGGGGGGCGACCAGGGCGTAGCCCTGGGTGCGCATGGCGTCGACCAGCCGGGCCGGATCGGTGAAGGGTGGTGCATGTGTTGTCATTGCAATAGCGTAGCACCTTTCCCGCCCCCGGGTGAATGGCCGTCGCCGGCTGCCACAGCCCACCCCAGTGAAAAAAACTTGAAACACCGTAGTGACAGCAGGTTATGATTGTTTCCCTGTGGAATATATCTGTGGAATCTTTATGGAAGCTGGGATGGATATTGATTACAAGGCAACCATTCTGCTGGTCGATGGCGTCGCCGACCACCTCGTCCTGCTGGAGGGCGTGTTGCAGGAGCGCTACCACGTCAAGCTGGCCACCAGCGCGCACGATGCCTTGCGCATCGCCCAGCAGCCGGTGCGGCCCGACCTGATTCTGCTGGATGCGCACCTGCCGCACGTGGACGGGTTCACGCTGTTCCATGAACTGAAGGCGAACTTCCTGACGGTGGACATTCCGGTCATCTTCATGGTGGGCGAGGACGCGCGCGAGGACCAGCGCCGCGCCCTGCGCGAAGGTGCCACCGACGTGATCGGGCGCCCGGTGGCGGCCGAATTGCTGTTGCTGCGCGTGGACACCCAGCTGCAGCTGCGCCAGGCGCGCGCCATGCTCAAGGACCAGCACAGCCACTTCGAGCACGTGGTGGCCGAGCGCACGCGTGCGGTGGCGCACATGCAGGATGCCACCGTGATGGCGATGGCCACGCTGGCCGAATCGCGCGACCCGCACGTGGCCAACCACATCCGCCGCACCCAGCACTACGTGGCCGCGCTGGCGCGCGAGCTGCGCTTCCACGCGTCCTATACCAACGAGCTGACCGACGAGAACATCACCTGGCTGTACAAGGCCGCCCCCCTGCACGACATCGGCAAGGCGGCGGTGCCGGATGCCATCCTGCTCAAGCCCGGCAAATTGACCGAGGACGAATTCAACACCATGAAGCACCACACCACGTACGGGCGCGATGCGATCGCCGACGTGGAACGCGCCCTGGGCGGGGCCAATCCGTTCACCCGCTACGCCAGCGAGATCGCGTACTCGCACCACGAGAAGTGGGATGGCACCGGCTACCCGGAGCGGCGCGCCGGCACCGACATTCCATTATCGGCGCGCCTGATGGCGGTGGCCGACGTCTACGACGCCCTGATCACGCCGCGCTCGTACCGGCCCGCGTTCACGCACGAGACGGCGGTGGAACTGATCCGCCAGGGCAGCGGCGAGCATTTCGATCCGGACGTGGTGGACGCCATGCTGGTGATCGAGGAGCGCTTCAGGGATATCGCCGTGGGCTTTGGCGGCCTGGTCGAGTAGGGTCAACGCCCGCTAGGGCCGACATGAACTAGGGCCGATAAGACAGCCCCACCGTCACGCCCAGGTCCGCCGTGCGGTGGTTCAGGCCACGAAACAGCGCCGCGTCCACCAGGCAGTGTTTGGACAGCAGGTAGCTCATCCCCACATCCAGGCTGGCCAGTGTGCCGCCATCGCGCGCGTGGGCGATTTGCGGCGCGGCCAGCTCCACGAAGCCCTTGGTCCGTTCGCCCCACGCGCGTTCCAGGCCGATGCCGAACAGCGCGGCGGTAAAGCGCTTGCCTTCGTCGTTCTGGCGCACCCCGATCCCTGGCATCATCCCCAGACCCAGGCCGCCGGCCAGGTCCCACTGCAGCGGCACGCTGAGCGTGGGCAGCACGCCGTGGTTGCGAAACGCGCGTGATCCGGTCGGCAGCTCGGCCTGCAGCTGCACGGCCAGCGCCGGCACGGCGCCATCCTGGTCGCGCACGCGGTGCACGAGGCCAAGTGTCGCGTCGGCCCAACCCGTGCTGCGTTCGCCATCGGCGTGCTCGCGCAGGTAGCCTTCCGATTCGAGCTGCAGTTCGGTGTCGTGACCCAGGCCGGCGCGCAGCAGCACCGGCGTCGAGCTATTGCGTTCGCGTCGGGCGCCGTCGCGCCGGCGTTCAGCGTAGATGCCGCCTTCAAGCTGGAACTGCCTGGCCTTGAGCACCTCGGCCGAGTTGACGAAATCCGGACGTTCGGAATTGATCTCATCGTCGTCCGTGGCGGCGTGCGCCGTGCCGGTGGCGGCGAGGGAAAGGGCAAGAATGGCCACGAACTGATGGCGCCTGATGCGAAAGAAGGGCATGGTCGGTGAACGGAGATGGTCGATGCCTCGACTATAGCGCGCCGTGCGCGCGCCCAGCGCCCGCTTCAGACCACCCAGGCGCCGTCCCGGTACACCTGCACGTCGTCCAGGAAGACCGCCTCGGTGACGGCAAACACGTCCACGTGGTAGCGCGCGTCCTTGCGCTTGAAGCCGGGCTTGGGATACACGCCATGCTTGGCGCCCAGCGACAGGTGAATGCCGCACATGCGCTCGTACGTCCCGATGTCGTTCACGCGCCGTTCGCGCGTAAAGGCGCGGTTCATGCCGAAGCCCAGTTCGCGCACCCACACTTCGCCTTCGTCGCGGCGGATGATGTCCATCAGCGTGTCGAATTCGGGCGTGGAATCGATCGCCCGCACCACGCGCCCGCGTTCGATCACCAGCGTGATGGGTGTCTCGGGCCGGTTCACGAGATAGGAGGTATCGCCGAACACGTGCACGCGCACCTGGCCGTTCACCGCTTCCAGGTCGCGCGCCTCGGTGAACACTTCGCCGATGGGGAACTGGCCGCCCACGTTGTGCATGTCGCTGTAGTCGCCGATATTGAGCTTGGCCGGCTCCAGGGGCGAAGCGAACACCAGCTCGGCCCCATCGCCGCTGACCACGCGCGCGCCACCGGCGTTGTCGATGCGCGCCTTCAGGGCGCGGCCGACGCCGCGAAAATACGTGGGGTCGTAGGCGAGCGACTCGATGTAGTGCTCGCCCTGCGCGCCCGGCATGCGTGACAGGTGCACGTGTTCGATCACCTTCAGGCCCAGCTTGAAGAGTTCGACCCGGATGCGGAAGGCTTCGAGGCGGAAGTTGGTGGACTGGACCAGCACCACCAGGTCGTGCGCGCCCATCTCGGCAAACGCGGCGCGCACCTGCTCGGGCGTCACGCTGTCGAAGTCGATGAAGCGCCCGTCGGGCAGGTTGCGGCGGTAGCCTTCCGCCAGCGCGCGCGCCAGGTCGGTGCGCTCGTCATAGACCACCAGGGCGCGTTGCCCCGGGCCGTGTTCGATGGCGATCGCCAGGATGTCGCGCAGATGGGCGGTGAGGGTGGCGACGGCGCCGTCGGAAATGGCGCCGAAGCGGGGGGAGGGGGAAGTCATGGGCGCGGAGGCGGAAAACGCAACCCCGGCATTATAGGGGAGCTTCAGCGAGGCGAGCCGGCCAGTCGTCACTGCTCTTCGGGAACCTGCTTCGGCTGGTTGTCGCGCGCCGCAATCAGCTTGCGTTGCAGCTCGACGATGGTGTGCATCGTCCCGCTGGCGAATTCCGTGCGTCCGGCCAATGCGTCGAGCCTGGCCTGGGCCTCTTCAAACCGGCCCAGCCTGCGTTCCAGCTCGAGCGCGACCAGCTGGTCCGTCTGCCATTGCTCGGGCACGTCGGCCGGCTGCGCCAGCACCGCCTTGAAGGCGTCGAGGGCTTCGCCGGCGTACTGGGCGTAGCGTTGCGTATCCACCTTGACCTTGCCCTGCTCGTCCTCCTGCGGGCCGGCTTCCCAGGTGGCGCGCAGCAGCAGCTGGGCGATGGTGACGGCGGGCTCGCCGGCCACCCGTGCCAGCCGGGCGGCCAGGTAGTAATCGGTGTGGTTGGCTCCCAGCGTCCGGTACTCGGCCGATGCCACGTAGGGCTTGAGCTTTGCCAGTTCCGCCTTGCTGAACTTGGGCTTGTAGAGCACGAAGCCGTTCGCGGGGCACTTGGCCAGTGGCCACGGGGCGGCAATGGGGCCGTAGGGTTTGAGGTCGAGGAATATCCCGAACTGGGTGCCGGACATCGCTTGCACCGCGCTGAACTTTTGCCCCCCGATCGGACATACCATTTTTTGCGGGAGAAGAACCATTGCAGAGGCACCGTGGGACAGTCCTGACAGCAGGAGGGCAAGGGCGAGGGCGCGAGGTTTGAGCATGGATACCTTGAGGAAGACGCCGCGACGGGCGATAAAAAAATGACTTACGGCAATTGAGGGCGACCGATTGTAGCAGCTCGAACATGACGAGTTTTCAAGTGCTTTGTTGTTGTTCAATGCCGGTTACGGCGGATTCTGCTACTCGACAGGCCGCAATGTAGTACCCCGGCAATCAAACCGCTGCCATTGGCGATTTCCGCTATAGTTTTGTCATCAATTTTTGGCATCGACGACATGGCATACAGGTGGGAAACGCCAGCCAGCGTATGGCTGGAAGACGAGGCCAGTGCACACTTCGCGCTGGCGTCCAGCGATGGGCTGGGGAAGATCGACTGGCAGGTGGCCCAGCGCGGCCGGCTGCCCGACGTCGCCGAACTGCTGGGCGCGTCACTGCCCAATACCTGCAGTTGCGCGCCCATCTATCCGGAAGGCTTCGCCTACTGCCACACCTGCGGCCAGCCGCTCGACAAGCGTGGCGGCAAGTTCAAGAACCGTCCGGACTGGTGGGGACCATGGGCCGACCAGTTCCTGCCGCGCCATGTGCCGCAAGGCCTGGCCGTCACTTCGCTGCCGCTGGGCGACAGCCTGGAAGAGCGCCCGCCCGCGCCCCATGTGGGCCGCGCCGATGTCGCCATGCCGGCCCCGCCGAATGCCAACTGCATCTTCGCGGCGGGCTCGTTCGGCTTTCCCGTGCAGCGCCTGCTGGCGCTGGCCAGCAGCCGCAACGTGCTGCAGTACTGGGACCCGCTGGCACAGCTGTGGCATGTGTTCGCGCCCGAGGAAAGCGCGGCCAGCCTGGCGTTTTCGCCCTCGCAGTACGCCTGGCTGCCGGCCCACAATCCCGAGCGCGGCGAGGTGGCCCTCGCCCCGTCGGATACCGGCCTGCATCGCCTGTTCATCAATCCCGTGAGCGAAACCTACCGCACCGAGACGGTGTTCGAAGGCGCGGTGGTGGGCGCGCCCGGCGCCATGCGTCGCCACGTGGCCTGCCTGTTCGCCACCGCGCACGGCACGCGCGTGTGGGCCGCGCAGAGCGACTACACGAATGCCGAGATCCTCGAATGCGAGGCCCCGGCCGGCGGCTGGATGCGGCCGATCGGCTACGACGGCCGCCTGATCTGGCGCCATGCCGAGGGCCAGCTGGTCTGGGAGCCGGGCACGCGGCCGCAGTGGATCACCTGGCCGGAAGGCTGGAGTCCGCGCCTGGAACTGGGCGGCCCCACCCAGAGCCGCGACGGGCGCCTGTGGATGCTGGGGCACGACGGCGCCACCTATTCGTTCATCGAACTGGGGCGCGCCAACCCGCAGCGCCAGGTGCTCGACGGCGCGCGCCTGGGCTTCGGCAGCCTGTTGTTCCGGCGCGGCCACGCCGTCATCAACGAGCCGTGGGAACCCGAGCATGTGGAAGACCCGCATGACGACGACACCCTGGTGCTGCCGCTCCTGCGCAGCTTTAACAACAACCGCAGCCAGCCGAGCGGCCTGGTGCTGCGCTTTCACCAGTACACCGGGCGCGCCGAGGAAGCGCTGGCCGGCCGCGTGATCGCGCGCACCACCATCGAATGGATCGGCCGGCGCAATGTGATCCTCGATGAAGCGGTGCGCCTGACTCGCCCCGGCGACTGCGTGCCCTTCGTGTATGGCGACTGCCTGTGGCTGCATCATCCCGACTGGAACCAGGTGCGCGGCTGGCGCCTGGACGCGCTGCCGTGAAGCGCCTGCGAGCGGCGCTGGCCCTGGCGCTGGCAGCGTGCGGGTTCGATGCGTGCGCGGGGGCGCACGTATCCTCGCACGTGTTCCTGGTGCAGAACTCGGGCTGGATGGAGCCGTTCTATACCGACCCGGCCTCGCAGTACAAGCCCTTGATCGGCGCGCTGGCGGCCAGCGTGACGCAGCCGGGCGACCTGATGGTGCTGGCGGCTTTCAACCAAAGCCAGCCCGGCGCGCCGTCCCCCAGGGCGCTGCTGTCGGCCAAGGTGGACAAGGGCACGGATGCGCAAGTGGCGCGCGCCCTGGCGGACCTCACCACCGCGCAGAAGGGCAGCGGGGCACTGGCCGACACCGACCTTGGGGAAGCGGTCAGCGCCGCGATCAACACCGCGCTGGGCGGTCAACCTGGCCTCATCTGGCTGGTGACGAACAACCGCAACAGCCCGAACAACGACTTGCAGACCGCGCGCCGCAACCGCGAGTTCTACCAGCTGATCCACGAAGGGGCGGCGATCCGGACCGCCTTGGCCTTCCCGCTGCAGATGCCAGTCAAGGGCGCGCATTACCAGGCCAATGGCCTGATGCTGTACGTGTTCGCGGTGGGGGACCAAGGCGCGCGCGACCTGGCCGCGCTGCTGGCCACGGGGCGCATTGCGCGCGTGATCACCGAGCCGCCCGCGCGCCTCAAGCCTCTCGACCGCGACACTGTGCGGCTGGTGCCGCGCCGGGTGGACGAAGCGCCCGGCGTGGGCTTTTCCATCGCCCCGAACGGCATGCTGCGCGCCGACGTGGACGCGCGCGCACGCACGCCGCAGGCGAAGATCGCCTGGCAGCTGGAGAACGTGATCTACCCGTACACCATCGCCAACGCGGCGGTGACGGCGCGCTCGCAGCTGGGCGGGGAGGAGCGCGCCGTGCTGCTCGCCAGCGGCAAGGTGAGCAAGCTGGCGCCCGGCGCCAGCTTGCCGCTGCAGTCCACCGTGCAGCTGCCGGTGGCCGAGCTGCCGGGCGCCTGGTCGATGAAGGCGATCGCCTCGGCCGGCTCGGCCTACGTGCTGCCGGGGCGGATCGAACTGCAGCTGACCGGCCAGCGGCTGGAATTGTCGCAGGCCTTCCGCCAGCGCATGGCCGCGCTGTTCCCGGGCGACCCGCTGCCGGAGATCTTCACGCCGCCCGCGCAGATCGCGGCATCGACGGCGCGCCTGCCGGTCGAGGTGCGGGTGCACTATGGCGTGGGGCCGCTGGTGGCGCTGATCGGCGCCAGCCTGGTGCTGCTGGGTGCGGCCGGCGCGGCGGCGCTGGCAGCGGCGCGCCCGCGCAAGGCCCTCGTCACGGTGGAAGACGAACTGCGCACCATGCATACCCGCGCCGGCAGCACCCAGCCGATCTTCGACAAGGCGGGCAACCGCGTGGCGCAACTGAAGACGACCTTATTCGGCCACCGGCTGATCGACCTGCGCGAAGGGGCGCAGGTGCGGCTGGGGCGATAGATCCAACAAAACAGAAATCATCCGACAGCGCAGAACAGGAAATCCATACATGCAGACCAAAACCGATCCAGCCCCCGCCACCGACCCCGGCTTCAAGCTGCCCGGCGCCGCCAGCGCGCCGCCGGACCCGCTGCCGAAGACCGGCGACGCCGCCACCTCTGCTCCCGTGGAGATCGCGCCGGTGCAGGGTGCGCCCGTCACCGACACGTCCACGCGCGACCTGGCCATCGGCGCGGCGGTGTTCCTGGTGCTGCTGATCGTGTACTTCTTCGTCCGCAACGCCTACGTCCACCACCTGGTGGTCAAGCGGGTGGCGCCTTCGTCGGCCGGCAGCGCCGGCTGGCTGCTGTTCGTCGGGCTGTCGTTCCTGAGCGCGGCGGCGGTGCTGGCCATCACCAACGCCAGCAAGTACCTGACCTTCGCCATCACCGGTCCGCTGGTGCTGGTCGGGGTGGTGGGGCTGGTGGCTGCCCTGTTCGTCGGCCGCCGCTAGGAGGACCCAGATGGCTGATCATTCAACTTCCCGCAAGGCCGAACTCAAGGTCGACCTGCGCCCCACGCTGTTCATCGGCGCCGGCGGCACCGGCATGGAAGTCATGCTGCGCATCCGCCGCCGCATCCTGTCCGAAGTCTGGAACCGCCAGCACCCCACGCGCGTGGAGTCGCTCGCCCAGTTCCCGGTGGCGCGCTTCCTGCACTTCGACCTCGACAGCAATGCCGTGATCGACGAAGGCAAGTCGCAGCGCACCGACCCGTGGTTCGAACTGGTCAAGCTGGGCGACGAGGAACGCCTGGTCGAACCCATCGACCTGGCCCAGTACCATGAGTCCGACGACAGCCTGGCGCGCTTCCCCCTGATCGAGAACTGGATGCCGCTGCGCCCGAAAAAACTGCGCTCGCTGGGCATCGATCCGTCCAAGGGTGCCGGCCAGATCCGCGCGGTGGCGCGCCTCTACCTGTTCGACAAGTACGCCAAGCTGCGCGGCCGCATCAAGGGTGCGCTGAACTTCCTGGCCAGTAATGCCGGCAACGAGCGCAAGGAAAGCTACCAGCGCCTGGGCCTGCAGGTCGATACCTCGCGCTTTCGCATCGTCGTCATCGCGTCCTGCGCGGGCGGCACGGGCGCCGGCAGCGCCATCGACCTGGGCTGGCTGGCCAAGGCCATCGCGCGCCAGGAAGTGGCCGACAGCCAGGTGGACCTGGTGATGTTCATGCCGTCCGGTTTTGCCAAGGCCAACAAGGAGCGCACCGAGGCGAACGCCTACGCCACGCTGATGGAACTGGAAACCACCATGCGCGACATGAACGCGCAGGTGCGCTGGGCCGAGCCGGACAGCCTGGTCGGGCGCGGCGCGCCCTTCGACGACGTGTATTTCGTCGATACCGCCAACCTCGCCAACAAGGCCACGCAGGACATCAAGGACGTCTACCAGATGGTGGCCGACACCCTGTTCGAGGATTTCGCCTCGGCCGATTTTGCCAACCGCAAGCGCTCGGTGGCCGTCAACCAGCAGCAGCACAAGCTCGGGCCCTTCAACCCGAACGTGCCCGAGCAGCGCTTCGGCGACATGCGCCTGTCGTATTCCAAGGTGTACTCGGCGTTCGGCCAGGCCGTGCTCGACACCCAGAAAAGCCTGCGCGACGATATCCGCGCGTACGAGCTGGCCGGCCTGATGGTCAAGGCCTTCTTCGGGCTGGTGGGCAGCGACGGCGTGGCCGTGGGCGGCAGCGCGCGCCGGGCCGGCGACCAGGAACGCGACGTGTTCATGCGCGAGCAGTTGTCGATGACGGAGCATCCCTTCGATGAATTCCCCGACTTCAAGAAGGGCACGGTGGACGTGACCCCGTTCCAGGAGTACGCCCTCACCCGCGCGCTCCTGTTGGACAAGGACCAGCGCTCGCTGCTCGAACGGGTCGAATCGAAAGTGCAGATCGAGATCGACCGCATCATGGCCGGCTACGACATCGGCGTCTGGCGCGAAAAAGTGGTGGAGCTGCTGCCGCAGCTGGAACGCGACGCCATCCGCGAGGCCGGCGCCACGGCCGAGACCAGCGAAGACCGCATCAAGCGCCACACGGGCGAACTGCTGGCGCGCCTGAAGGGCCGCGCGCGCGACCAGCTGTACGCGCTCTTGGACGACCGCAAGCAGGGCGGGCTGGAATTCGTGCTGTCGCTGCTCGAACAAATCAAGGCGCGCCTGCAGCAGCGCGACCTGGCCAACGCCGAGCGTAACGGCAAGCGCTATCGCGACATCCGCGACGCGCTGCGCACCCGCCAGGTGGAGGAGTCGCTGGGCAACCTGTCGCAGGCGGCCGGGCGGCTGTTCGGCAAGCAGGCGCAGGCCCGTGAAGTGATGGCGCACCTCAAGCGCGACATCGCCGACTACCTGCGCTTTCACTTGCTGGCCGTGGCCAGCGGCCAGGCCATCGAAGTGATGCGCGGGATGTCGGCCTGGCTGGGCGACCCCCAGTCGACCGACGAGGAAGGCCAGCCCGTATGGAGCGGCATCGCCGGCGAATTCCAGGAAGGCCGGCGCTGCGTGCAGGCCATGCTGGGCGCGGTGGACCAGCGCATCGGCCAGCTGCGCGCCGACGCGCGCGTCGATCACGCCACCTACATCAAGCTGGCCAGCGACACGCTGCCCGAGCCGGTGCGCCTGTCCGGCGACGTCAGCGCCTGGAGCGAGGAAGTGCTGCTCGAATTCGGCGGCTCGGCGCGCCTGTTCCCGCAGCTGAACGACGAAAAGCTGCGCGCCAACCTGCTGTTGAAACTGTTCCGCCGCGCCCAGACCCAGCTCTCCACCGAGCAGCTCGCGGGCGTGGAACCGGCCGATCCGCTGCTCGAACGGCTATCCGCCATGGCGCCGCAGGAACGGCACCGCATCTTCAACGAGTGGATTCGCAGCGCCATGCCCTGGATTAACGCGCGCTTCTCGGCCGAGTTCACCCCGCGCGCCGACCAGTTCAAGTGCTTTGTCGGGGTGGGCGACGTCAACGCCTGGCGCCGCATGGAAGACGAGATCCGCGCCGCCGTGCCGACCGGCTCCTTCCATGGCGACCTGGTCTCGATCGTCAACACCGGCATCGCCGGCAAGGCCGTGTGCTACATCGAGCTGTCCGGCATTCCCATGACGGTGCTGCGCGGCCTGCCGACCTGGCGCACCTCGTACCAGATCGAGAACCCGAAGATCCCGACGCACCTGCATTTCGACGCCACCCGCTTTCGCCATCCGATCTCGCCATCGATGGATGAACTGGGCCGCCTGGCCGACGACTACGAATGGTTCCTGCAGGCGATCGCGCTGGGCGTGTTGCGCCGCAAGACCGACCAGCAGGACCGCGAAGCGGCCTTCCAGCCGCGCGGGCAGTACCTGTTCGAAGTCGAACCCGGCTCGGGCGAGTGGCTCCAGATCGGCAACGAGTACGCCATCCGCGCCAATGGCCTGCCGGCCTACTACCGCGAGCAGATCATCGCGGCCGTGCAGGGCAGGCTGGCCGCGCTGGGGCCGCGCCGGCTGGCCCTGCTGGCCATCCTGATGCGCCACTACCAGCAGCGCGTGTACGAACCCAAGCTGGAAGTGGACGAGACGGGCGCCCAGCTGCCGTCGCCGTCGCTGCCCAACATCACCGCGCGGCGCCTGCACGACCAGTGGCTGGCGCGCGCACGCGCCCTGGACGCGGCGCTGTCGTCCGGCGATATCGACGGCGCCGCCGCGCGCCTGAAGCAGTGGACCGACAGCGTGCCCGATTCGGCCAGCGATGCCTACCACTGGGAAGTCGAGCGTGCGGTGGACAAGCGCGTGCTCAAGCCCGAGCTGCTGGCCAGCGAGGACGAGGCGGCGCGGGTGTTCAAGGCCCCCGCGCAGCCGGTGGCGCCGGTCGATGCGCGCTACAAGGTGTTCCTGGACGGCGCCCAGCAAGGACCGTATGCGCGCGACGAACTGGCCGCGCGGATCGCGCGCGGGGATGTGACCAGCACCACTCGCGTGTGGAACATGCAATGGAATCCGCGCCTCGACAAATGGAAGGCCGCCGCCGACCTGCCCGAACTCGATGAACTGTTCGGGCAAATTATTGCCGACCCCGACCCCGACCCCGACCCCGACGACATACCCGACCCGGACTAGCCGCCATGAACCTGCAAGACCAGGTGCTGTACCGATGTGTTCACGGCGCGTGCGCCAAGCTGCTGCCGCGCCAGGTGAACTACTGCCCCTATTGCGGCGTCTCGCAGCGCGACGGCACCCGCGCCAGCGTGGCCGCTGTGTCACCCCCGCCACCGGCGCCGGCTGTGCCATCCGTGCCGCCCGCGCCACCCGCGCCGGCGCCGGCCGTCGCCATCGACAAGCCGGCCGTGCCCGTGCCCGAGCCGCAGGCGGCGGGTCCAGCGCCCGCGCCGGCGCCAGCTGCAGCGGCGGCGGCCACCCCTGCGGCGCCGCGTCGCCCGGCCGTGCCGCCCCAGCGCGAACCGATCCGCATGCGCTACTGGCTTCTCGCGCTGCTGGCGCTGTGGGCCATCTGGATGTTTACCAAGCCGGACAAGGCCAAGGTGGAGCAGCGCATCGTCAGCGCGATGGCGCTGGCGGACGACTGCAAGCTGAGCGAAGCGCAGGGGGAACTGATCGCCCTGCGCTCGAAGAAGGCCA
>JBKHWY010000085.1:0-12222 GCA_046566285.1 Gammaproteobacteria bacterium
CCGCCTTGACATGGTCTCTGCGGCTTGCTAAATTGGAATCGCTTCCAAACCCGCAACGCCCTCAGGAGAACCATGAAACCTCATAAGACCCTCGTGGCGCTGTTGCTGGCCGCCGGCATGACCGTCGGCGCGCTCGCCACGGCCGCGGCGAACCAGCCCACGCTGGCGAGCATCCCGTATCCGCTCGAGGCTCAGGTCGGGCAGGGCAGCTGGTCGGCGGACAAGGATGCGCTCACCCTGGTGGCGAGTGCGGGCACCGACCTGTTTGTCAGCCCGGATGGCCGCGAAGTGGCCGACAACACGGCGCGCGTGCTGTTCGTGCCGAAGGGTGACTTCATCCTGTCGGCCAAGGTAAGCGGTGCGTTCAAGTCCAAATACGACGGCGGCGCCCTGATCGTGTATGGCGACAGGACTCACTGGGGCAAGCTGCTGTTCGAACAGGGCGGCAACGGCGAAGCCGGCGTATGGACCACGGTGGCCAAGGACGTGGGCGACGATGCCTACCATGGCGCCAGCAAGGAAGACGCGGTCTACCTGAAGATCGCGCGCCAGAAGGACATGGTGGTGTTCTACCGCTCCGCCGACGGCAAGCAGTGGCAGATGATCCGCACCTTCGGCATGCCATCGGCCACGCCGCTGCGCGTAGGCTTCTCGTCGCAGTCCCCGACCGGAAAACAGTTCAGTGCGCGTTTTTCGGAAATCAAGCTGCGCGCCGCCACCTTCAAGGATTACTGGCAGGGCGAATGAGACCCGCGAGGCGTCACCATCAACAAAAAGTGCCTTCTAAAACAAACCGCAACGGCTGTTGCGGTTTGCTTTGGAAGGCACTTTCGGTGCGCGCCTGGAGCGGCGCGATCGCAGCGTGGTGCTGTTGAATGGGTTCCCTCTGATTTTAGTTATAGCTGGTCCAGCGTTCCGGAATCTGGATGCTGCCCGACCGCGCAGCATCGGCATACGCTCGCATTTCCGCGATGACGGCTTCAAGGTGCTCGGTGTTGGGGTTCTCAAGGAACCCTTTCATGCGTTCGTTCAGCGCGGCCTGCTGGTCGCGCCATTCATAGCGAGCGGATTTACTCATGGTGTGCTCCACGGCGTTCGAGTGATGCTGTTTGGTTGATATACATACCGCCTCCTGATAAGACACGATCTTGTCAGATCGTCTCCACTAGATCGGTGCGATGACGCACATATCAAGGGCTATCTCATGGGTGAACTTCCACACCCTCTCCAAACAGCGGGACACCCGAAACACATTGACACCTATTGGTCCGGGTGGAGCAGCACCGCATGGAAGAACAGTTCGAGCCGGTCGGGCAGGGTGCGGCGGAAGCCGTCGATACGCTCGCTGTTCGGATCGACCAGGTGGGTGAACTGGTCGCCCGTGATGCAGTTCAGGAGGAAGTTGGGCAGCTGCTCCATCGGCAGGCCGGGGCGCAGCTGCGCCAGGTTGTCGGGCCGGCGAAAAAAATTGAGCAGCATGTCGCGCGTCTTGTTGGGGGCACTGGCCAGGAAGGCGTCCACCATCTCCGGGTCACTCTCGGACTCCGCGATCACCATGCGCTTCAAGCGCACCGCCTCCGGCGTGGTGATCAGGTCGAAGAAGTGGCGGGCGAAGTCGGTCACGCTTTCGCGCAGCGGGCGGCGGTCGTTCTCGACGTCGCTGATGCTGTAGAAGCGTTCGCGGTTGGCGTCGATGGCCGCGCGCAGCAAGCCGGGCTTGCCGCCGAACTTGACGTAGATGGTGCGCACCGCGACGTGCGCTTCACGTGCGATGGTTTCCAGGCTTACGTTGCCATAGCCATGGCGCAGGAACAGTTTGGCGGCGGTCTGGATCAGGTTTTGGTTGCGCGCTTCCAGTTCGCTGGCCTTGGGCCGGCCGGCGGTCTTGCACTTTCCGCAGACTTCCGGCTCCGTTTCGGTCGGTAGAAGTGGTTTGTTCATGCTCACCACTTTATGTGAAAGTCAAATGAAATGCAACCGTTTCATTTCTTGACTTTGCTCAGATCCTGTCGAATAATGCACTTCTCGATGATCATTTTCGGAGCAGGACATGCAGCATCCCAACAAGGCTGAGCCACAAACGCTGAGCGCCGTACCACCGGCCGCCGCCCCAGCCGCGCCTGCGGCTGCACCCGCCAAGAACCCGCCCAACCGCCGCGTGCTGGGCGTGATCGCCGTCATTGCCCTGGCCGCCATCGGCATGGGCGGACGCATGTGGTACAAGAGCACGCATTTTGTCGAGACCGAGAACGCCTATGTCAGCGGCCATGTGCACCCGGTGTCGTCGCGCGTGGCGGGGGTGGTCACCAAAGTGCTGGTCGAGGACAACCAGATCGTCAAGGCCGGCGACGTGATCGCCGAACTGGACCCGGTCGACCAGAGCCTGCGCATCGAACAGATCCAGGCCCAGATCGCCAGCGCGAAAGAGCAGGTCGGCCAGGCCGACGCCCAGGTGGCGCAGGTGCGCGCCCAAGCCGCCGCTGCCGCCGCGCAGATCAAGCAGTCCGAAGCCCAGCTGGTGCGCGCGCGCCAGGATGCGCAGCGCTTCAGCCAGTTGTATACCAGTGAAATGAAAGCCGTGTCGCGCGCCGAGCTCGACGCTGCCAATGCCGGCCGCGCCGCCGCCACCGCCGACGTGGCCGCGCGCAAGGAAAGCGCGGCCGCCGCGCAGGCGCAGATCGCCGCCGCCCAGGCCGACGTCGCCGCACGCCGCGACAACGCGGCCGCGGCCCTGGCCCAGGTGAACGCCGCCAGCGCCGGCCGTGACGTGCTGAAGGCCCAGGTCAAGGTGCTACAGGCGCAGCTGAAGGACGCCCAGCAGCAGCTCGGCTACAACCGCATCGTGTCGCCGGTGTCCGGCCGCATCGGCAAGCGCAGCGTGGAAGTCGGCGCACGCGTGCAGCCGGGCCAGCAGCTGGCCGCCATCGTCGAGGACAAGGTCTGGGTCACCGCCAACTTCAAGGAAACCCAGCTGGAAAACCTGCATCCGGGCCTGCCCGTGCACATCACCATCGATGCGCTGCCGAGCACGCCGCTGGTGGGCCGGGTGGAAAGCTTCTCGCCGGCCTCGGGCAACCAGTTCGCGCTGCTGCCGGCCGATAACGCGACCGGCAACTTCACCAAGGTCGTGCAGCGCGTGCCGGTCAAGATCATGCTGCGCGAGGCCGACGTGGCCAAGCTGCAGGGCCGCCTGGTGCCGGGCATGTCGGCGGTGGCCGAAGTCGAACTGAAAGAGCAGGCCAAGGCGGCCGACCAGGGTTCGGCCCACGCCGCAGCCGCGACCCAGGCCGCAACCCACTAAGGCTGTCATGAGCTCTCCAACCACAACGCTGTCGGCCGCCCCGACGGCGCCCCCGGCGCTCGCCCAGAAAGTCGACCTGCGCACCTGGATCGCGGTCGCCTCGGGCATGCTGGGCGCCTTCATGGCGGTGCTGGACATCCAGATCACCAACTCGTCCCTGCGCGACATCCTCGGCACCCTGTCGGCCACCCAGGAAGAGGGCTCGTGGATTTCCACCGCCTACCTGTGCGCGGAGATCGTCGTCATTCCCATGACGGCGTTGTTTACCCGCGTGCTCGGCATCCGCGGCTACATGACCTGGACCACCGGCCTGTTCCTGATCTGCTCGACCCTGTGCGGCTTCGCCTGGAACCTGGAGAGCATGATCGTGTTCCGCGCCCTGCAGGGCTTTACCGGCGGCGCCCTGATCCCGATGGCGATGACGCTGGTGATGGCCAAACTGCCGCCCGCCAAGCGCGCCACCGGCATGGCGGTGTTTGGCCTGACGGCCACGCTGGCGCCGGCCATGGGCCCGACCCTGGGCGGCTACCTGGCCGAATTGTATGGCTGGCCGTCGATCTTCTACATCAACTGGGTGCCGGGCATCCTGCTGGTGGCCGGCATGTGGTGGGGCATGGATGCGCAGCCGCGCCAATGGCGCCTGCTGGCCAATGCCGACTGGCTCGGGATCGGCCTGATGGCCATGGGGCTGGGTTCGCTGACCATCTTCCTGGAAGAAGGCAATTCGAAGGACTGGTTCGAATCGAACTTCATCATCACCTTCGCCGCGCTGGCGCTGGTGGGCATCCTGGGTTGGGTGGCGACCAGCTTCTCGCGCGCCGAACCGTTCGTCAATCTGCGCCTGTACGGGCAGCGCAACTTCCTGGTTGCCACCGTGCTGTCGGCCATCATCGGCATGGGCCTGTACGGATCGTCCTTCCTGCTGCCGCTGTACCTGGGCCAGATCGCGCGCTACACCCCGATGCAGATCGGCGAAGTGATCATGTGGGTCGGCCTGCCGCAGCTGTTCGTGATGCCGTTCGCCGCGCGCCTGTCCTCGCGCGTCGACAATCGCCTGATGTGCGGGTTTGGCCTGGCGCTGTTCGCCATCTCGTGCCTGATGAATGCCTACATGGACGCCGGCACCGGCAGCGAACAGCTGTGGTGGTCGCAGGTGATCCGCGCGCTGGGCCAGCCTTTCGTGATGCTGACCTTGTCGAACTTCGCCATGCAGGGCATCGCCCCGAAGGACACGCCGTCGGCCTCGAGCCTGTTCAACATGACGCGCAACCTGGGCGGCTCGGTCGGCATCGCCATGCTGGCCACGGCGCTCACCAAGCGCGAGCACTTCCACTCGGCCCGCATCGGCGAGTCGGTCAGCCTGCTGGCCGCGCCCACCCAGGAGCGCATCGACGCGCTGACCCAGGCTTTCATGGCGCGCGGCGTGGACGCCGTCACGGCCGGGCAGCAGGCACTGGCCGCCATCGATGGACTGGTGCGGCGCGAAGCGTATGTGATGGCCTACAACGACGGCTTCATGATCATGGCGGTGCTGCTGTTCGCCTGCATCCTGGCGCTGCCGTTTGCCGACAAAGTCAAGTCGCCCTCGGGCGCCGGTGGCGGCGGCCACTGATCCATTCGAGAGGAATCCAGAATATGAAATCGAACAGAATAAGCATGGCCGTGTCGGCCGCCTGCCTGGCCCTGCTGGCCGGCTGCGCCAACGTCAGCAAGGACTTCGTCGAACCGCCCAGCGCGGCGCCCGCCGCCTTCCGCCATGCCGACCCGGCCGCCGTTGACAGCGCGCGCCTGCCGGCGGCCTGGTGGACCATCTATAACGATGCCACGCTCAATGCGCTCGAGCAGCGCGCCGTGACCGGCAGCCCGAGCGTGCGCGCCAGCGGCCAGCGCCTGATGCAGGCCCAGGCCCAGCTCAATGCGCTGCGCTCGTCGCAGCTGCCCTCGGTGAACGCGGGCGCGGGCGCGTCGAACTCGCGCACCTCGGCCCGGACTTCGCAGGGCCTGGCGCTGGGCGGGCGTTCCATCGAAGGTAACAACTACAGCGTGGGCGCTTCGCTGTCGTGGGAACTGGACTTGTGGGGCCGCGTGCGGCGCGTGATCGAGGCGGCCGACGGCCAGGCCCTGGCCGCGCAGGACGAACGCGATGGCGTGATCCTGCTGCTGTCGGCCCAGGTGGCGCAGACCTACTGGCAGCTGCGCGGCCTCGATGCCGAGATCGCGATCCTGAACGGCGCGCTGGGCGCACGGCGCGAAGCCGAGCAGGTGGTCGAGGCGCGCTTCAAGGGCGGGCTGACCAACGAACTGGATCTGTCGCGCGCCCGCATCGAGCGCGCCAATGCCGAGAGCGACCTGCACGAAGCGGCGCGCCAGCGCGACGCCCTCGAGCATGCGCTGGCCACCCTGGTGGGCGCTTCGCCGTCAACGCCGCTGGTCGCGGCCAACGCCGGCACCGAACTGCCGGCGCCGCCCGCGATCCCCGTGGGCCTGCCGGCCAGCCTCCTGGCCCAGCGGCCCGACCTGGCGGCCAGCGTGGCCAACCTGCGCTCGGCGCATGCCCAGGTGGGCGCGGCGGAGGCGTCGTTCTATCCGTCGGTGTCCTTGACGGGCAACTTCGGCTTTGCGTCGGAAGCGCTGCACGACATCACCAGCGGCGCGGCGCGCCAGTTCTCGCTCGGCCCGCTGGCGGTGACGCTGCCGGTGTTCGATGCCGGCCGCAACCGCGCCAACCTGGCGTTGGCGCAGGCGCGCTACCAGGAAGCGCTTGCCACCCACCAGGGGCGCCTGTTGACGGCGCTGCGCGAAGTGGAGGATGCGCTGTCGGACGTGCACCAGCGCCGGCTGCAGGGCGAAACGCAGGCCCAGTCGCAGCAGGCCGCCACGCGCGCGCTCCTGGTGGCGCGGGCGCGCTATGAACGCGGGCTGTCGAACTACCTGGACGTGACCGACGCGCAGCGCAGCGCGCTGGCGGCCGACCGCGCCGCCGTGCAGATCCGCACCCAGCGCCTGCTGGCATCGGCGGCGGTGGCGCGTGCCCTGGGCGGCGGCTGGAAGCAGGATGCGCCGGCCATCGCACAGGCGCCGGCCCAGCAATAAGACGCTCTTGCAGCCTTCGTGTTTTTTATCAGGCGTAACGAACGCCGCACTGGAATCCCTGATCGCTATCATGTTTTTTTAAGCATCAGGAGATTCCGGTGACAGCTCTTTCCCCTACCCAATCAGAAGAACTGGGCCGCGTGCTGGCCCAGGCGCGCAATGACGTGGTGGCGCAGATCCGCTCGCGCCTTGAGAGTTCGGACGACCCCAACGCGGTATCGCTGCTGGCCCACCTGGGCCAGCCGGACGACATGGCGCAGGCGGCTTATCTCGGCCACGACCAGATGGCGCTCCTCGGCCAGGAGCAGGGCCTGTTGCGCGACATCGATTCGGCCATCGAGCGCCAGCGCGCCGGCGCCGCCAACGTGTGCGAGGAATGCGGCTGCGACATCCCGTTCGAACGCCTCCTGGCCGTGCCCACCGCCCGCACCTGCGTGAAGTGCCAGGAACAGATGGAAAAGGACAGTCACGCCACCGGCGGTCCGACCATGTAGCTGGCCCGTGCCAGCGCGGCGATCACGTGTTCCAGCGGCGTGGTGCCGCGCTCCACGCGCGCGGCAGGATCGCTGCGCATGTCGATATGCCCGCTATTGAGCGCGTGCGTCATCTCGATGAAGCCGACCAGGGCGGCGTTTGAAAAGCCTGCCTCGGCCAGCGCTGCCGGCCATTGCGCTTGCGGCAGCGCCTTCACATCGACCGGCCTGCCCAGCGTGCCGGCAATGATGGCGGCCACCTCCATGGGCGTGTAGTCCCTGAGCCCTGCGAGCGTCAGCGCGCGCGTGCCGGTCCACTCCTCCTGCAGCAGGGCAGCGGCGGCGCTGCCCACATCGCGCGTTGCCACCATCGCCAGCGGACGCTCGGGTGGGGACAGGAAGCTGGGCAGGGCGCCGTGGCGCAGCGCATGGCCCACCAGCGGCGTCCAGTTCTCCATGAAGTAGGCCGCGCGCAGGAACACGGCGGGAATGCTTGTGGTGGCCAGCTGGACTTCGAACGCGCGGTTCATCCCGATCCATCCCGTGCCGCTGGCGCGGTCGGCGCCCACCGAGGACAGCGCGACCAGACGTGGGACTTGCGCCGCCACCGCCGCACGCGCGGTGACGCCGGCAATCACGTCGGCCAGTTCGAACAGGTCTTCGCGCCCGTACTGCTGGGGGTTGATGACGTATGCGCCCTGGGCCTGGCTGAGCGCCCAGGTCATCGCGGCCAGGTCGGTCAGGTCGGCGAGCGCGATCTCGGCGCCGCGTGCGGCCCACGGGATCGCATGGGCGACGTCGCGCACGACCACGCGCACCTTTCGTCCCGCGCGCAGCAGCGCATCGGCGGTGGCGGCGCCGGTGCGGCCGGTCACGCCAAACACGACGTAGGGAAGGGGGGAAGCAGCATGCATGGGAATCTCCTGTCAAAGTGAGCCGACAGGATGCCGAACGAGGCTTCATGCCACAATGGCATGAACCTCATACCGGGAATGCACCAAGTGGATTTAAGCGCCGTCGATCTCAATCTCCTGAAACTCTTCGATGCGCTGGTGCGCGAGCGCAGCGTCACCCAGGCCGGCTTGCGCCTGGGCTTGAGCCAGCCGGCCGCCAGCCGCGCGCTGGGACGGCTGCGCACCATGCTGGGCGACCGTTTGCTGGTGCGCGGCAGGGTGGGGCTGGAACTGACGCCCCGGGGCGAGGCGCTGGCCGGCCCGGTGGCAAGGCTGCTGGACCAGGCGCGCGCCATCGTCGCGCCCAGCGTGTTCGATCCCGCGCACGCGGCGGGACGCATCACCATCGCCGCGCATGACCACCTGGGCGTGCTGCTCGTGGGTGCACTGGCGGCGCGCTTCGCATGCCATGCACCCGCGCTGGGCCTGGATATCGCCCAGCCCGTGGGCGACAACGTGCGCCTGGTCGAGCAGGGCAGCGCCGACCTGGCCCTGGGCCTGTTCGACGCGGCGCCCGGCAGCCTGTATCGGCGCGGCCTGTACACCGACCGCTTCGTATGCGTGGTGCGGCGCGGCCATCCCGGCCTGCAACGGGGACTCAGCCTGCAGCGCTATCTGGGCCTGCGCCACGTGACCGTCACCATTTCCGGCGTGGGCGACAGTGCCGTCGACCTGGCCTTGTGCGCGCAGGGCTGCACGCGCCAGGTGGCGCTGCGGGTGCCGCACTTCCTGGCCGCGGCCATGTTGGTCGCGGGCAGCGACATGATCCTCACGCTGCCCGAGCGCCTCGCGCGCCGGCTGGCGCCGACGCTCGGGCTGCGGGTGCTGGAACTGCCGCTGGAGGTCGCGCCCATTGCGCCGGCGATGATCTGGCACGAGCGCCTGCACCGCGACCCCACCCATGTCTGGGTGAGGGAACAGCTGGCTGACGTCGTCGCCCAGTTCGACATGCACGGGTGAATGAAGCGCGGATAGCCGCATTCCCTCAGGCGTACTTGCGCCAGCTGGGGGCCACCAGCGTGCCCCAGCCCAGCGCGTAACCGAAATGGATGTTCAGTTCAGCCAGCGGCTCCAGGTAGCGTGCGTTGCTGAGCGCGCCGCTGTACACCGGCTCGAAGCCGATGGCGCGCACGCCTGCGGCAAACGCCGCGCCGGCGGCCTGGTCGTCGGTGGCATAGAACACCTGTAGCGCCTGGCCGTCGGCGCGCTCGTGCGTGAGCATCTCCGCGAAGATCGTGTTGTAGGCCTTGATGACGGTGGCGCCGCGCGCCCAGGCGGCGATTTCCTCGGCGGCCGACGTGGTGTGGCCGATGGTCAGGGCCATGTAGTCCGGCGTGATCGGGTTGGTGATGTCGATGATGACCTTGCCCGTCAGGTCGCCTGCCTGCGCCAGTACTTCCTGGGCCGCGGCGAAGGGCACCGCCAGCAGCAGCGTGTCCGACGCCTGCACGGCGGCCGCTACGCTGGCCACTTCGATGTTCAGGCCGGAAGCCAGGGCGCGGCCGCGGGCCAGATCGCGCGCGCCCACGGTGACCGCGAAGCCGGCTTTCGCGTAGCGTTGTGCCAGTCCGGTTGCCATCTTGCCGGTGCCGATGATCGAGATTGCCTTGCTCATGTGTTTCTCCTTGTGGTTGACTGCGTTGATGATGGAAGCAGTATGGTTCCTGAGCGGCAGTTGATAAACTCGGCTATAGTTGGTTCACTTTCAACTCTGGCTTGTGAATCGTGGATCGATTGCTGTGCATGCAGGTATTTGCCCGCGTGGTGGAGAAGGGCAGCTTCTCGGCGGCGGCGGAGGAATTCAGGATTTCGCCGACGATGGCGGGCAAGCACGTGCAGTTTCTGGAGGAGCGCCTGGGCACCCGCCTGCTCAACCGCACCACGCGCCGCCAAAGCCTGACCGAGGCGGGCAGCGTCTACTACGAACGCTGCAAGATCGCGCTCGCCGAAGTCGATGCCGCCGAAGCCAGCGCCGGCGCGCTGCAGCAGGTGCCGCGCGGCCTCTTGCGCGTGAGCGCGCCCGTCACCTTCGGGGCCAATGCGCTGGTGGGGGCGGTGGGCGACTACCTGGAACGCTACCCGGACGTGCAGATCGAACTGGCGCTGAACGACCGCGTCGTCAACCTGGTGGAGGATGCGTTCGACCTGGCGTTCCGGATCGGGGAACTGCCCGATTCCTCGCTGGTGGCGCGCCAGCTGGCGCCGTACCGGATGGTCGCCTGCGCGGCGCCCGCCTACCTGGCCGCGCGCGGCACGCCCGTTACGCCGGACGACCTGGCCGGGCATAACTGCATGGGCTTCATGTATTCGGTGGCGCAGAAGCACTGGCAGTTCGCCGACCGCGAATCGTTCCGCCAGGTGCGCATCAACGGGAACTTCCGCGTCAACAGCGGACAGGCGCTGCGCACGGCGGCGCTGCACGGCATGGGCATCATCGTGCAGGCCGAGGTGCTGGTGGCGGCCGACCTGGCCGCCGGCACGCTGGTGCGCGTGCTGCCGGGGCACGAGCTGCCGTCCCAGCGCATGCACCTGGTCTATCCGTCCGGGCGCAATCCGACGCTGAAACTCAAGTCCTTCGTGGAATTCATGCTGGCGCGCTTCGGCTAGCGCGCGGTCGGCGCGCCCTTAGCGACCCGTTAGCGACCCGGGCGCGGTTGCGGCGCCATCGGCGGCACCACGATGTCGTCGTTCAGGCGCAGGAACTTGAAGCCCACCAGCGTGGTCCCGGCCTTGCCCGCCTGTGCGTTGCGCTGCTCGCGCGCGCTGGCGCGGGCCATGAAGGCGTCGATGGTTTCCTCGCGTACTTCCGGGTCGGACGAGTGCAGCAGATGGCGCTCGCCGTCCGGCCCCAGCACGATCAGCCCGACGTGCGTGACCAAGGTCTGGCCGCCACGCGCGGACACCACGTTGAAGTAGTCGCCTTCGCGCAGCGCCTTGATGGCGGCGGCCGCGCGCTCCTTCGGCACGTAAGGCTGGCGCGTGGTTTCGACCGGGATGCTGGCTTCGGTGCGGTGCACGCTCTTGAGGAAGCTGGCACGGTCGACCGTCATCGCGTAGGTGGGGACATCGGGGCCGGCCAGTGTGGCGCTGATGTCGGTCACCAGCCAGCGGTTGGCCACGTTCCAGTCCACCTCCGTGTAATGGTTGCGGGTGGCCACGCCGATGATGCCGTCGCGGTAGCGGATACGCTGCAGCATCCAGAAGAACTCTTCCCATGAACGCGACAAGGCCATCGCGTAGGTGTGCTCGACGAAGACCACGCAATCACTGTGATCGAGACTGAACATCGGCAGCTCGTCGTGCAGCTGGAACGGGTATTCGCCCAAGAGGTTCAGGCGATAGGGCTGGCCGATGTTCTTGCGCGCGATCGCGGCGACGCGCTTGCGCAGGTCCGGCTCGGCCGCGTGCACCCAGGCGATGTACTGGTCCGCTTCGATCGGCCGCATGCGGTACAGGGGCTTGTCCTGCAGCGCGGCGGGCAGGGCGGGGACGGCGGCGCGGGCCAGCGCGGGCGCGGCCAGGAGCGCCGCCAACAGCAAGGGAATGAAGCGCATCCCAGCCTCAAGCCACGCCGTTGGCGCAATGCTGGGCAAAGCCCGGCTGGGCCGACAAGCGCTTGTACCAGGCCGCGACGGCGGGCAGCTCGGGCCGCCCGATTGGGGTGCACAGCCAGCGGTTGGTCGACAAGCCCACGACGATGTCGGCGAGGGTGAATTCATGGCCGGCGAGGTAGGCCCCGGTGGCGTCGAGCTGGCGATCGATCAGGCCCATCAAGCGGTTCCATTGCGTGGCGCTGGCTTCGATCCGGGCCGGGTCGGCAAAGTCAGGGTGCTTGCGCACCAGTCCCATGAAGGCATGGCGCCAGGCGGGGTTGAGCTCGGCCGCCTGCCAGTCCATCCATTTTTCCACCTGCGCGCGCTGCATCGGTCCAGCCGGCAGCAGGTCGCCCCGCCCGTGGCGCGCGGCCAGGTAGCGGCAGATGGTGTTGGACTCCCACAACGCCATCCCGTCCTCGATCAGCACGGGAACCATGCCGTTGGGGTTCAGGCGCAGGAATTCGGGCTCGTCGCAGCTGTGCGCGGTCCCGCTGCCCCAAGGCTCCGGGGTGACGGGCAGGCCGATGACGGCGCAGGTCCACAGCACTTTGCGCACATTGATGGAGGTGGTTTTGCCGAGCAGGCGCATGGTCGGGTTGGCAATGTTGAAAACCCCAGACTAGGGCAAGTCTTGCGAAAATTCAAGTACGGCGGGGACATTGATGTTTTTCCAGGTGGAAAAATATTTTGTTAAACGGGCTTTAGCGCGCTAAAGAATTGCCGATATGCATGATGGGATCACCGGGAAACCATCATGTTCAAGTCACTTCTCCTTGCCGCGCTGTCGCTCCTTCCATTGGCCGTCC
>JBKHWY010000086.1:0-12141 GCA_046566285.1 Gammaproteobacteria bacterium
GAGGCCGCGTGGTGGCTGGCATTTGGCTTCATCGGCCAGCTGCTGTTCATGATGCGCTTTGTCATCCAGTGGCTGCAAAGCGAGCGCCTGCGCATGAGCGTGGTGCCGGTGCCGTTCTGGTACTTCAGCGTGGCGGGCGGCCTGGCCCTGCTGGCGTACTCGATCCACCGGGAAGATCCGGTGTTCATCGCCGGGCAGGCGCTGGGCGTGGTGATCTACTTGCGCAACCTGCGCCTCATTCGAAGCGCAGGCCGCAGGAGGGTGTGAGGCGGGAGGTGAAACGGGGAGGCGCGGCTCACGCGCACCTCCGGAGCCCGGCCAGGATCAGAGACCGGCCAGGGGTTCGGCGGCAGGGGCGTCGACCTTGGTGTCGGCCTTCGGTGCGGCCTTGTCGGCCACGACCGTCTGGACCGCCGCCGGCTTGCTGGTGGGGACGTTCTTGCCGACGGCAACCTGCTTGAGCTTGTTGTACTCGGCCAGCACGCGCGAGCCGTAGCCTGCATCGTTGTCGAACGCGCCTGCGCCCACATACGTCTTCAGGCCCGCTTCGACCGAGCCGCCGCGGCTGACGTATTCCTTCAGCAGCTGGGCGCCGACGCGGATGTTGGCCACGGGGTTCAGGGCCGCCTGGGCGCCGCCCATGTCGCGGAACTTGTCGTGGTGGAACTTGGACATAACTTGCATCAAGCCTTGTGCCCCGACCGGGCTTTCCGCGAACGGGTTCAGGCCCGATTCGATGGCCATCACGGCCAGGATCAGGAGCGGGTCGATCTTGATGTCGCGCGCCGTCAGGTAGGCGGTGGACACCAGCATGTTGGCGGCGTCGCCGGCCACGCGATAGCGCTTCGACAGCCAGGAGGTCACGGCCTTCTGCTGCTTGCTGTTGCCCAGCCATGCGCGCTCTTCGGCGCTGATCGGCGTGGGGGCGGCTTGCGCGGCCGCGCCAGCCGGCGCAACGCCCACGGCGGCCACGGCCGCCAGCGCGGGAGCAGCAGCGGCAGGCGCGCTGGCGGGAACCTGCGGGGCCAGCATCTGGGAAAAATCACGGGCCAGTTCCGGGCGCGCGTACAGCACGCCAATCACTGCTACTGCGGATACGCCGAAAATGGTCAGCGTGTGTTGTGCGGTTGTCAGTACGCCGCGTGCCGCTTTGCTCACGGAAGTCCACGTGATCGGCTGGCCGGCCGAGGTCTGGGCAGTCTTTGCGATTGCCCCATCGAGTCGATTGGTCATCGAATTCCCCTTTGTCGCGGTAAAAGCGTTCCCATCGCTGCGCTCGGAGAGCGAAGCACCATGGTCGGCTTATGCCGTGCATCAGAAATATCGTCCATCGCCGCTGGGCGGTCGATTAACGCCGTCATTGCTCGCTTTCAGCTGGCCCCTTGTGACAATGGACAAGGTCGCACCAGTGTGCTCACAACTTTTTTCGGGGGGTGGGCAGACGCCCGATGAAAACACTCCTTACAAATGTCGTTGGGGCCCCGACCCCGTGAATGTATGAGACAGGCTAGAATGGCGCCTTTGGAGATGCTAAAAGAACAGCTCCCTCATCAAGTTGACGTGGATTGTAGAAGCTCACATATATCAAGTCAATACTAACACAATCGTGCTTGATTACTTTTATGTATAAAGAATCTTGACGCATCGCAGCAATTCCCAGTGAAATCAACGACTTGGCGTAGCCATTTAAGCAAGTCTGTTGACATAAAAAAACCTTTCCCGACCGATGAAATATTCTGATCTCCGCGATTACCTTTCCCAATTAAAAGCTATGGGTGAGCTGAAGCACGTGGCCACGCCCGTCTCGCCCCATCTGGAAATGACGGAGATCTGCGACCGCGTGCTGCGCGCCGGCGGCCCGGCCCTGCTGTTCGAGCGCCCCACGGGCCACACCATGCCCGTGCTGGGCAATCTGTTCGGCACCCCGCAGCGGGTCGCGCTGGGCATGGGGGCGCAGGACGTGTCGGAGTTGCGCAAGATCGGCCATGTATTGGCGCGCCTGAAGGAGCCGGAACCGCCGCGCGGCTTCAAGGACATGATGGACATGGGCTCGCTCGTCAAGGCCGTCTGGGACATGTCGCCCAAGGAAGTGCGCGGCGCACCCTGCCAGGAAATCGTCTGGGAAGGCCAGGACGTGGACCTGGCCCGCCTGCCGATCCAGCATTGCTGGCCGGGCGACGTCGCCCCGCTCATCACCTGGGGCCTGGTGATCACCAAAGGGCCCAACAAGAAGCGCCAGAACCTGGGCATCTACCGCCAGCAGGTGCTGGGGCCCAACAAGGTGATCATGCGCTGGCTGGCGCACCGGGGCGGGGCGCTCGACTTCCGCGAGCATGCGATCGCGACTAAAGGCCAGCCGTATCCGGTGGCCGTCGCGCTGGGCGCCGATCCGGCCACCATCCTGGGAGCCGTGACGCCGGTGCCGGACAGCCTGTCCGAATACCAGTTCGCAGGCCTCTTGCGCGGCAGCCGCACGGTGCTCACCAAGGCGATCGGCAGCGAGCTGCGCGTGCCTGCTTCCGCCGAGATCGTGCTGGAAGGGCACATCTATGCCGACCCCAGTCACCCGAGCGGTTACGAGCACGCCCTCGAAGGCCCGTATGGCGACCACACCGGCTATTACAACGAGCAGGACAGCTTCCCCGTGTTCACCATCGATCGCATCACCATGCGGCGCGATCCCATCTATCACTCGACCTACACCGGCAAGCCGCCCGACGAGCCGGCCGTGCTGGGCGTGGCCCTGAACGAAGTGTTCATTCCGCTGCTGCAAAAGCAGTTCAGCGAGATCACCGACTTCTATTTGCCGCCGGAAGGCTGCAGCTACCGCATGGCGGTGGTGCAGATGAAGAAGCAGTACGCCGGCCACGCCAAGCGGGTGATGTTCGGCGTGTGGAGCTTCCTGCGCCAGTTCATGTATACCAAGTTCATCGTCGTGGTCGATGAAGACGTCAACATCCGCGACTGGAAGGAAGTCATCTGGGCCATTACCACGCGCGTCGATCCCTCGCGTGACACCGTGCTGGTGGATAACACGCCGATCGACTATCTCGACTTCGCCTCGCCGGTTAGCGGCCTGGGCAGCAAGATGGGCATCGACGCCACCAACAAGTGGCCCGGCGAAACCAGTCGGGAGTGGGGCACGGCGATCGTCATGTCGCCCGATATCAAGGCGCGCGTGGACAGCATCTGGAGCGAGCTGGGCATCTAGCACGAGGGGGGCAGGCACGCGCCGGCCAATGTTTCGACAAAGCGCCGACAAGCGGCTATAATGGCGGCTGGCGGGCCCCTGCGCATTGTGGCATGGCTAACCTGGTCAGGTCGGGAACGAAGCAGCCACGGCCGTTCACCGCAAGTGCCGCAGATCAGGCTCGCCTTCTCGTTTTCCTTAGCTTTATTCGTCCTTCATTCCCCTTCCCGTAGCATTGCAGTCGCGCTGTTCGTGCGCTTTCCCCTGCACTTTTCCCGTCACCCATTGTCGGGCCGCAGCAGCTTTTCCTTCGTCCGGCCTGTTGCTACAATGGCCGTTTGCAGCCCGGCGATTTACCGCCGCGTCCGCTCTTCTACGGTAAAATCCAGCATGTCCTATCAAGTCCTCGCCCGCAAATACCGTCCCAAGAACTTCGACACGCTGGTCGGCCAGGAGCACGTGGTGCGCGCGCTGACGCATGCGCTGGGCACCGGCCGGCTGCACCATGCGTATCTGTTTACCGGCACGCGCGGCGTCGGCAAGACCACGCTGTCGCGCATCCTGGCCAAGTCGCTCAATTGCACCGGTCCGGACGGGCAGGGCGGCGTCACCGCCACCCCCTGCGGCGTGTGCGAAGCCTGCACGGCGATTGACGCCGGCCGCTTCGTCGACTACATCGAGATGGACGCCGCTTCCAATCGCGGCGTGGACGAAATGGCGCAGCTGCTCGAACAGGCCGTGTACGCGCCCTCGAACGCGCGCTACAAGGTCTACATGATCGACGAAGTCCACATGCTGACCAACCACGCCTTCAACGCCATGCTGAAGACGCTGGAAGAACCGCCCCCGCACGTCAAGTTCATCCTCGCCACCACCGACCCGCAGAAGATCCCCGTGACCGTGCTGTCGCGCTGCCTGCAGTTCAACCTGAAGCAGATGCCGCCCGGGCACATCGTCGGCCACCTGGACAACATCCTCGGACAGGAAGGCATCAGCTTCGAGCAGCCGGCCCTGCGCCTGCTGGCGCAAGGCGCGCACGGTTCGATGCGCGACGCGCTGTCGCTGACCGACCAGGCCATCGCCTACGCGGCCGGGCAGGTGACGCTGGAAGCCGTGCAGGGCATGCTGGGCGCGCTCGACCAGTCCTACCTGGTGCGCCTGCTGGATGCGCTGCTGCGCCACGACGGCGCCGACCTGATGGCGGTGGCCGACGAGATGGCCAGCCGCAGCCTGTCGTACAACGGCGCGCTGCAGGACCTGGGCACGCTGCTGCACCGCATCGCGCTGGCGCAAAGCGTGCCGGCGGCGGTGCCGCAGGACTTGCCCGAGCTGGCCGACATCATGCGCCTGGCCGCCGCGTTCGACGCCCAGGAAGTGCAGCTGTACTACCAGATCGCCGTCCACGGCCGTAACGAAATGGGCCTGGCGCCGGACGAGTATGCGGGCTTCACCATGACGCTGTTGCGCATGCTGGCCTTCCGTCCTGGGAACGGCGGCGCCGACGGCGTCGCGCCGGCCGGTCCGGCCAGCGCGCGTCCGATCGCGCCGGGGCCTTCACCCAAACCCGGACCAGGACCGGCGCCGCGTCCGGTGACCCCGCCCGTGCCCACGCCGGCCGCCCCGCGCCCGGCCATGAGCGCACCGGCGGCGCCGCCCGCACCGGCGCCCGCACCCGCGCCGGCGCAGACAGATCCCGCACCTGCGTCCGCACCAGCATCAGCACCAGCCGCCGCGCCCGCGCCCGCGATGAGCTCCGCGCGCGCCGCCCTCAACGCCGCGCTGGAAGCAGCGCGCGCAGCGAGCCGTGGTCCGGGCACGGCGCCGCGCCGCCCGGCGGTGGAGAGTGCGCCCGCCGCCGCGCCCGAGCCCGCGCCTTCGCCCACATCTGCACCTGCCGTCAAGGCGCCGCCGCCGTGGGAGCAGAGCGCGCCGCAAGCGCAGGCCGCCGCGCCGGTCCAGGCACGCTCCGCCCAGGTGGTCGAGGAAGACGAAGACGACGGCCCGCCCTCCTGGGTCACCGAATTCTCGGACGACACCGCCGTCGCGCAGGAAGTCGCGGCCGTCGCCACCCCGGCCGCCGCGCCGGCCACCGCACGTGCGCCTGCCGCCCCGCCGCCGCCGTACGTCATCACGCCGGTGCCCGAGATCGACTGGGATGGCAACTGGCCGGCCCTGGCTGCCACGCTGCCGCTGCGCGGCGTGGCCCAGCAGCTGGCCATGCAGACCCAGCTGGTGGCCTGCACGGCGGGCGACGGCGTGGCCACCTTCCGCCTGCGTGTGCCGATCGATACCCTGCGCGCCAGCGGCAATACCGAAAAACTGTGCGCCGCCCTGCAGGAACGCTTCGGCGCCACCCGCGTGAACGTCGACATCGATATCGGCCCGGTCTGGTACACCGCCAGCGCGGAAGCCCAGGCCTACCGCGAGGAATGCCAGCGCAAGGCCGAGGAGACCGTGGCCGCCGACCCCTTCGTGCAGCAGCTCGAACGCGAATTCGGCGCCTTTGTGGTGCCCGGCTCGATCCGTCCGCCGGCCGCCGGCGCGTCCGCATCCTAATCGTTCCACCCACTTACTGAACTGTCGGAGAACCCACCATGATGAAGAACCAGCTCGCAGGCTTGATGAAACAGGCCCAGGCCATGCAGGACAACATGAAGAAGGCGCAGGAACAGCTGGCACTGATCGAAGTCGAAGGCCAGTCCGGCGCCGGCCTCGTGAAGGTCGTCATGACCTGCAAGAACGATGTCAAGCGCGTGGCCATCGACCCGTCGCTGCTGGCCGACGACAAGGACATGCTGGAAGACCTGGTCGCCGCCGCCTTCAACGATGCGGTGCGCAAGGCCGAAGCCACGGCCGCCGAGAAGATGGGCGGACTGACGGCCGGCATGCAGCTTCCGCCCGGCTTCAAGATGCCGTTCTGACGCACCCTTCGGCGCGCCATGTCCAAGTCGCTCGACTTCCTCACCGAAGCGCTGCGCCGGCTGCCCGGCGTGGGGCCGAAGTCGGCGCAGCGCATGGCGTTCCACCTGCTGCAGCACGACCGCGAAGGCGCCGAGATGCTCTCGCGCGCGCTCTACCAGGCGGTCGGCACGGTGCACCACTGCGCCCTGTGTAACACCTTCGCTGAAACCGAGATCTGTGAGCTGTGCGCCGACGAGTCGCGCGAGCGCGCGCTGCTGTGCATTGTCGAGACCCCGGCCGACCAGCTGATGATCGAACAGACCCTCACCTACAAGGGCCTGTACTTCGTGCTGATGGGGCGCCTGTCGCCGCTGGACGGCATCGGCCCAAAAGACCTGCACCTGGACCGGCTGGTCGCGCGGGCGCAGGACGGCGTGGTGCAGGAAGTGGTCCTGGCCACCAACTTCACCAACGAAGGCGAAGCCACCGCCCATTACATCAGCGAGATGCTCAAGGCGCGTGGGCTGAAGGTGAGCCGGCTGGCGCGCGGCGTGCCGGTCGGCGGCGAGCTGGAATATGTCGATGCCGGCACCATCGCGCGCGCCATGCTGGACCGCCGCACTACCTGACGACTCTTTTTCCCGACTCTTTCCTCTCTAGATGACTATCTCCAAAGGTGCACTCGCCGGGGTCAAGGTGCTGGAACTGGGCACCCTGATCGCCGGGCCTTTCTGCGCCCGCATGCTGGGCGAATTCGGCGCGGACGTGATCAAGATCGAAGCTCCGGACGGGGGCGACCCGATCCGCCAGTGGCGCATCCTGAAGGACGGCACCTCGCTGTGGTGGTCGGTCCAGTCGCGCAACAAGAAGAGCCTGACCCTCAACATGAAGGACGCGCGCGGACGGGCGATTGCGCGGCGCCTGGCGCTGGAAGCGGACATCGTGGTCGAGAACTACCGCCCTGGCGTACTGGAAAAGTGGGGACTGGGATTCGAGGACCTCAAGCGCGAGAACCCCGCGCTGATCATGGTGCGCCTGTCCGGCTTCGGCCAAACGGGCCCGATGAAGGACCAGCCCGGCTTTGGCGCCATCGGCGAATCGATGGGCGGACTGCGCTACGTGTCCGGCCATCCGGACCGCCCGCCCGTGCGCGTGGGCGTGTCGATCGGCGATTCGCTGGCGGCCCTGCACGGGGTGGTGGGCGCGCTGGCCGCGCTGCGCCACCGCGACGCCACCGGCGGGCGCGGCCGCGGCGAAGGGCAGGTGGTGGACGTGGCCTTGTACGAAGCCGTGTTCAACATGATGGAGTCGCTGGTGCCGGAATACGACCATGCCGGCGTGGTGCGCGAGCGCACCGGCGGGGCGCTGCCCGGCATCGTGCCATCGAATACCTACACCACCGGGGATGGCGAGAACATCGTCATCGCCGGCAATGGCGACGCGATCTTCAAGCGCCTGATGCTGGCCATGGGGCGCGACGACATGGCGGGCGACCCGCAACTGGCGCGCAACGACGGACGCGTGCCGCGCAGCGAGGAGATCGACGCGGCGATCCAGTCCTGGTGCGCCACCCAGACCATCGATGGCGCGCTGGCCGTGCTGCAGGCCGCCGATGTCCCGGCCGGGAAGATCTACTCGGTCAAGGACATGATGAGCGACCCGCAATTTCTCGCGCGCGGCATGTTCGAGCAGCACCAGTTTGCCGACGGCACCCCGGTCAAGATGCCCGCGATCACGCCCAAGCTGTCGGCCACGCCGGGCCAGACCCGCTGGCTGGGGCCGGCGCTGGGCCAGCACAACCAGGACATCCTGCACGAGCTCGGCTACAGCGCGGACGAGATCGCGTCACTTCGGAGAGACGGCGTACTGTAAAGTTGCATCGCGCCCGTTGAAGCTCCTCAAACGGCGTGCTTGGATGGACTGGTATCGTGAGCTCACTCAAATGGAGTGACGAACGGAGCCCACCGTATGCATTTCGTCGATGCCACGATGTTCTACGCGGCCGAGGGTGGCGGCGTCAGCACCTACATCAATGCAAAGTCGCGCTGGCTGGTGCAGCGCAGCCGGGTGCGGCACACCATTGCCAGCCCCAGCGTCCATCCGGGCCCCGGCGCGATCCGCCTGCCCAGCGTGCCCGTGCCGGGCCTGCACGGCTACCGCTGGCCGTTTCCCCTGGTGCGCACCAGCCGTCTGCTGCAGCAAGCCGGGCCGGACCTGATCGAAGCGGGCGACGCCGGCCCGTGTGCCTGGGCCGCGCTGCGGGTGCGCCGCCAGCTCGACATTCCCGCCGTCGCCTTCTATCACTCCGACCTGCCGCACCTGATCCGCCACCGTGTTGGCGATGCGGCCATGCACGCTGTGCGGCGCTACGTGGCGCAGCTGTACCGCCAGTTCGACATGGTGCTCGCCCCCAGCCGCGTGATGGTCCAGCAACTGGCCGGCATGGGCATCCGCGGCGCCGTGCACCAGCCGCTGGGCATCGACTCCACCGTCTTCAACCCGGGGCGGCGCATCGGCACCCTGCGCCGTCACCTGCGCCTGCCCGAGGATGCGCGCCTCCTGGTGTACGCGGGCCGCTTCACCGCCGAGAAAAAACTCACCCACCTGATCGAGGCCGTGCGCAAGCTGGGCCGCCCCTACCATCTGCTGCTGATCGGCGGTGGCGGCAGGCTGCCGTACTACCCGCAGATCAGCTACCTGCCGTTCAAGCGCGACCAGCGCGCGCTGGCGCGCCTCTTGGCCAGCTGCGACGTGCTGGTGCACCCGGGCGACTGCGAAACCTTCGGCCTCATCGTGCTCGAGGCCATGGCGTGCGGGCTGCCCGTGGTAGGCGCGCGTGGCGGCGGCGTGGCCGAGCTGGTGGATGCGCACTGCGGCATCCTGGCCGAGCCGAACAGCGTGGACAGCCTGTGCGCCGGCATCGAAGGCATCTACCTGGAAGGGCGCGAACAGCGCGCCCAGGCGGCCTTGCGCAAGGCGCGCGAACACTACGACTGGAACCACATCATGCCCCAGCTGATGCAGCGCTACGCCAGCCTGCTGGCCGCGCGCGAACGCGCCGACCTGGGCACGGAGCTGATCTATGTTCCCGAATGAAGCCACGCGGGCCTCCGGCGCGCCGGCGCTGTGCGTCTCCATCCACGACGCGGCCCCGGCCACCTGGGCGCAATGCGAGCAACTGGTGGCCGCCGTGCGCGCCGTGGCCGACATCCCCCTGACCGTGCTGGTGGTGCCGCGCTTTCACGACCTGCCCGTGCAGCCGCCCGACGAATGGCGCTTCGTGCGCGCCCTGGACGCACTGGCGCGCCGGGGGCACGAGCTGGCGCTGCACGGCTACACCCACCTCGACGGCGCGAGCCCGGCGCGCACGCTGGGCGCGCGCTGGCTGCGCACGGTCTACACGGAAGGGGAAGGGGAGTTTGCCGCCATCGGCGCGGCCGAGGCGCGCCGCCGTATCGAACTCGGGCTGGAATGGTTCACGCGGCACGGCTGGCGCCCGGCCGGCTTTGTCGCGCCCGCGTGGCTGCTGGGCGATGCCGCCTGGCAGGCCGTGCGCGAATATCCGTTCATGTACACCACCACGTTCCAGCGCTTTCACGTGCTGCCGGGGCGCCGTTCCGTGTGGTCGCCCTCGCTGGTGTACACCGCGCGCAACCGGGCCGGGCGACTGGTGTCGCCGCATGCGGCCACGCTGCTGGCGGCAGTGCTGCGCAGCGCGCCGCTCGTGCGGCTGGCCTTGCACCCGCGCGACGCGCTGCATCCGCTGCTCCTGGCGCACGCCCAGCGCCTCATTGGCCGCCTGCTGGAGCAGCGCGTGGCCCTGACCAAGGCGGCCGTGGCCGCGCGCCTGGGCGCCCGGCTTACCACGGGCCCCAGTATCCGCCCATGCCCCAGTGACGCCGTCCGAAGCCGATCGAGTACGACGGACCATAACGCTGCGCATCTTCCTTCGCGCTGAGTTGCAGCACGCAATCGCGCCACTGGTCTGAATTGGCCGGATAGCCGAGTTTCGAGCAGGCCGGGCCATATACCTGCATCATCTGTTCCATCTCCGCCGCCGCCCGGGCGGCTTTCTCCTGCGGCGTGGCACAGCCCGACAATAGCGCCGCCGCGCCCATTGCCGCGCCCCATTTTATGATCAAGCTTTTCATCATCTTCTCCCTCGAATAGTGACGCTCGCCTGCGTTGGCGCCGACGTGATTGGCAGGATCAATGCGACCAAGCCAGCTCGCGTACTCAGGCGTCGTTGTTGGATTCATCATACACCCGCCCCCAAACGGTTTCACGGCGCGCGCGGGCGGTGCGCCTGCGCGCTCATCCATCTCCCAACTGCATGACATTTCTGGCAATATGCGCTGCAAAATCACTTTCTGGACATGGGTATGGCGAAGCAGGGAATCAAGGTCTGGACCGTCCGCATCGCGCTGCTGCTGTTGGGCCTGGTGGTGCTGGCCGCGTTGGCGCTGTGGCTGTTTCTAAGAGGCAGTCTTGCGCGCCTGGACGGCAGCCTGCCCACGCCTGGCCTGGCCGCCGATGTGACGGTGGAACGCGATGCCCACGGCGTGCCCATGATCAGCGGACGCGACCGTAACGACATCGCCTACGCCACCGGCTACCTGCATGCCCAGGAGCGCTTTTTCCAGATGGACCTGATGCGCCGCTCGGGCGCCGGCGAACTGGCCGAATTGTTCGGACCGAAAGCCGTCCCGCTCGACCGCGCGCACCGGCTGCACCGCTTTCGCGCCCGGGCCGAAGCGGCCCTGCGCGACATGGACGTCGAGCAGCGCCGCCTGATCGAGCGCTATGTGGCCGGCGTGAATGCCGGCCTGCACGACCTGTCGGCCCGTCCGTTCGAATACGCGCTGGCGGGCGCCGCGCCCCGCGACTGGAACGCCGCCGATTCGCTGCTGGTGGTGTACGCCATGTATCTGGACTTGCAGGACAACCTGGCCGCGCGCGAGCTGGCGCGCGGCTGGCTGCGCGAACACAGCACGCCCGAGCAGCTGGCCATTCTGCTGCCCGAAGCATCCAGCTGGGATGCGCCGCTCGACGCGGACGCCGTGCACGTGCCGGCCTTGGCGATACCCGCGCGCGCGCCCGACTGGTGGGGCCGGCCGGCCGTGGCGTCCTCGACCCGCATCGCCTCGCGCGACATCGTCGATGCGGTCGGCAGCAACAACTGGGCCGTGGCAGGCAGCCGCAGCGCCAGCGGCGCGGCCATCGTCTCGAACGACATGCACCTGGGCCTGCGCCTGCCCAACATCTGGTACCGCATCGCCACGCGCTATCCTGGCGCCGACGGCAGCCCCCGGCGCACGGTCGGCGTCACGCTGCCCGGTGCGCCGCCGGTCGCGGTGGCGGGCAGCAACGGCCACGTGGCGTGGGGCTACACCAACAGTTATGGCGACTTCCTCGACCTGATTCGTGTCGAGTCCGACCCGGCCAAGGCCGGCCAGGTGCGCACGCCCGCCGGCTGGGAAACCCCGGTGGAGCAGCGTGAGACCATTCTGGTGAAGGGCGCGCCGGCCGAACGGATGGTCGTGCGCGAAACCCGTTACGGCCCGCTGTTCGAGGCCGGCGGCACCGCCTATGCGCTGCACTGGGTGGCGCACCTGCCGGGCGCGGTCAACTTCAACCTGCGCCACATCGAGAGCGCCAACACGGTCGAGGAAGCGCTCAAGGCGGCCAACACGCTGGGCATCCCCGGGCAGAACTTCATGGTGGGCGACGACCAGGGCAATATCGGCTGGACGATTGCCGGCCTGCTGCCGCGCCGTGCGCAGCCGGGCTTCGCATCGAGCTACCCGGTCGCCGCCGATGGCGACACCTTCACCGAGGTGCTCGATCCCGCCGCCTATCCGCGCGTGATCAACCCCGCCGGCGGCCAGCTCTCCACCGCCAACATCCGCCAGCTGGACGGAGCGGGGCAGTTCCTGATCGGCGACGGCGGCTTCGACATCGGCGCGCGCAACCGCCAGATCCGCGATGCCTTGGGCGCGCTGGGCCCGCGCGCCACGCCCCGCGACGTGTATGCGGTCACGCTGGACGAC
>JBKHWY010000087.1:0-11908 GCA_046566285.1 Gammaproteobacteria bacterium
TGGGCCCAGGTCAGCGCTTCGGACAGCTCGGTGTTCACGGTGGTGACCAGCGGGTTGGCGTTGTTGACGCCATCGGCGATCTTGGTCCAGCTGACCAGGTCCGTGGACTTGGCCGCCGCCAGGTGCGAGCCGAACACGTAGTAGGTGTCGGCGACCTTGATCACCGACGGGTCGTGCACCGCCACCTCGGCGAAGCTCACCGTGGTCGCAGGCGTGGTGGGCGTTGGCGTTGGCGTTGGCGTTGGCGTGGGCGTTGGCGTTGGCGTCGGGGTCGGCGTAGGCGTCGGGGTCGGCGTGGGCGTGCTGGTGACGGGCGAGCCGCCACCACCGCCGCCGCAGCCGGCTGCCAGCATGGCGGCAGCCAGCGCGGCGCCGCGCACGATGAAGGTGCGCTTGGTGGCATCCATGATTATTTCTCCAGTGCGACGACGACGACCGACTTGGCCGGCAGCGCCAGGGTCAGCTTGCCGCCATTGGCCTTGGCGCTGTATGCGGCCGGCTTGATGGCTTGTGGCGCCTTCCAGGTGTTATGCGCGTCCATCTGCTCGGCGGTGAGGACCTTGCCGCTCGCGCTAGTCACGGTGCTGCCCTTGACGTCCAGGTTCACGTCCACCGGCTGGCCGGGGTTGGTGTTCACCAGCGCCACGTACACCTTGCCATCCTTGCCGCGCGCGGACGATGCCGACACGCCCGGGATGGTGATCTCGCCCAGCTTGTACGGGGCCGTATCCGACACTTCGGTTGGCAGCGAGGTCGCGTCCTGGAACGGCACGTACATCTGGTAGGCGTAGTAGGTGGGCGTGAGCAGCATCTTGTCCTTGTCGGTGATGATCATCGCCTGCAGCACGTTGACCATCTGGGCGATGTTCGTCATCTGCACGCGGTCCGCATGGGCGTGGAAGATGTTGAAGTTTAGCGCCGCCACCACCGCGTCGCGCAGGGTGTTGTTCTGGAACAGGAAGCCGGTGTTGGTGCCCTTCTCCACGTCGTACCAGGTGCCCCATTCATCGACGTAGAAGCCGATCTTCTTCTGAGGGTCGTTCTTGTCGAGGACCGCGACGTTCTGCTTGATCAGCTGGTCCATGCGCAGGGTATTGCGCAGGGTGGACATCCACTCGTTCTCGGCAAAGCCGGTGGCCGCGCCCTTGCCTTCCCACTTGCCGGTCGGGATGGTGTAGTAGTGGAAGCTGATCGCCTCGGTCTGGCCTTTCAGACGGGCGGACAAGACCTCGGTCCACTTGGTGTCGTTGTCGTTGCCGCCGCTGGCGATCATCTTCGGACGCAGGTGCTGCGGCGCCTTCAGGAAGCTGTTGTAGTTGCGGTAGAGGTCAGCGTAGTAGTCCGGGCTCATGTTGCCCCCGCAGCCCCAGGCTTCGTTACCGATGGCGAAGTACGCTACCTTGAACGGCTTGTCGCGTCCGTTCTTGCGACGCAGGTTGGCCAGGCTCGACTTGCTGTCCGAGGTCATGTACTCGATCCATTCGCTCATCTCCTGCACGCTGCCGGAACCCAGGTTGCCGTTGACGTAGGCGTCCGCGCCCAGCATTTCGACCAGGTCGAAGAACTCATGGGTGCCGACCGCATTGCTCTCTTCCACGCCACCCCAGTTGGTGTTGACCTTGGTCGGACGCTTGTTGCGCGGGCCGATGCCGTCCTTCCAGTGGTATTCGTCGGCGAAGCAGCCGCCCGGCCAGCGTACCAGCGGCGCGTGCAGGTCCTTCAGCGCGCCCACCACGTCGTTGCGCCAGCCTTTGGTGTTGGGGATCTTCGACTGTGGACCCACCCACATGCCTTCGTAGATGCCGGTGCCCAGGTGCTCGGCGAACTGGCCGTACACGTTCTTGTTGATGACCGGGCCGCTCTGGGTGGCGTCGATGCTGACGTTGACGCTCGCTGCTGCGGCGTAGCCGCCCGCCAGGGCCAGGCTCAATGCGATGATGGTACGTTTCATGGGGTCTCGCTCCTTGTGGTTTTACTTTTTACTTAAATTTACTTTTTACTTAGATTTACTTTTTACTTAAAGACGGCGACAAAGCCGCCAGCTGGCTTGATGGTGACGCGGGTCTTGCCACCGTCGATGTCTGCTTGCGTGAATTCGCGCTCGCCCGCGCCATCCGTGATCAGGGTGCCCTTGCGCTTGCCGAGGAAGGACAGGTCCAGGTCGAGCGGCATGTCGTAGCCTTCGGCGTTGATGCCGGCCACGTACCAGGCATTGCCGGCACGGCGCGCGATGACGACGTGGCTGCCCGGATAGCCGGCGACGAAGCGCACGTCATCCCACTGGCGCGGCAGGTCCTGCAGCATGGTCTTCACGTAGGCGGGCGCAGTGGCCATGCCTTCCGGGATCTCGGCAAAGTGCTGGATGCCGGAGACGAACAGCACCGATTCGGCCAACTCAAAACCATTGCGGGTGGCGCGCTTGATCTTCGGGATGTCGCCGAACACCATGGGCGTAAAGTCCATCGGGTCGAACAGGTTGCGGGTGAAGGGGATGGTGGCCGCATGGCGCACCACCTTGTCCTGGTCTTCCTGGGTGAAGGTGGTGAATTCCAGCCCGCGGATGGCTTCAGCCGTCATCAGGTTCGGCCACGTGCGCGCCCAGCCGCGCGGCAAGGTGGCGCCGTGGAAGTTCACCAGGAGGCCCGCGTCCGCCGCATCCTTCAGGATGTCCACGTAATACTGGATCATCGACTGGCCGTCGCCACCGAAGAAGTCCACCTTCACGCCCTTCACGCCGGCATCAACCAGGCGCTTGAATTCGGCCACGCGCTGCTCGTGCGTGAGCAGCATGCCCTTCGGCGTGTACGGGGTCTCGTTCCACTTGCCCGAGGAGTTGTACCAGGCCAGCAGGCCCACGCCCTTGGACTGTGCGTACTTGGCCAGTTCGGCCAGCTTCTCGTAGCCGATCTTGCGGTCCCAGTCGGCGTCCACCAGGGTGTAGTCCCACTTCATGTCGGCGGCGTAGTCGATGAACTTCTTCTGCACCTCGAAAGTGGTGAAGTCGTCTTTCAGCAGCGCCCAGCTCCACGAAGCGTGGCCCGGCTGGATCAGCTTCTTGTCAAACGGCTTGGCTTGCGCGGCCAGGTCCGTGCCCAGGGTCGAGTGCATCACGGTGGGCAGCGTGCCCAGCGCGATCACACGCCATGGCGTGACCATGGTGCCGGTGGTCTCGGCCAGCAGGCGCCCGCCAGTGGTCACTTCCTGCGGCATCGGCAGGCCGATGGTGTAGGTGGTGTCGGGCGACTCGGCGTTCAGGCGCGAGGCGTGAAAGCTGCCGTCCAGGTTCGCTTCGGTGATCGCCACCCAGGTGTGCTCCGTCTTGAACAGCGCCGGGAACACCCAGCCCGAAGGCAGCGGCGACTTCCAGCCCACCGGCATCTGCTGCAGGTAGTGCTCTTCGTAGGACGGATTGGAATTGGACCAGCCGGTCTGCGCCACCGACATCGGCTGCAGCCACGAGCGCGCATCGATCTCGAACTTGAAGCCGGTGGCTTCGCTCACAAAACGCTTGACCGGCAGGCTGGCGTCGGCCACCACGTAGCGGAAGGCCACGCCGTCGTTGGACGCGCGGAACACCACGTCCATGCTGTGGCCATCAGCGCTCTTGACCGCGAACACCTGTTCGTTGGCGCGGTAAGTGATGTTCTTCTTTTTGCCGACCGCCATCTGGTAGCTGTCGACGATGGACTTGACCGGGGAGGTCTTGGCCAGCTTGAGGTTGGCAGCGAGGTCGGCGCCTTCCAGCTTCAGCCCCAGGGGCGACGCCAGCAGCACCGGCTTGTTGTCGCGCCAGACCGAGTACGTGAGGGTGTTCTGCGCCGTGACGGCGACATCGACGCGGATGTGCTTGTCGGGGCTGTTGAGGGCGTGGGCCGGGATGCAGGCGGCGGTAAGGGTAAAGGCCAGCGCGAGGGCCTCGGCCAGGATGGGGCTGCGGTTGTGCATGGTTGTGTCTCGCAAGTGACGCGGCCGCGTTCTTTTGGCGGCCTGCGTTAAAACAGTGGGGAGGACCGCTGCCGGTGCTCAGATCCAGCCGGCGTCGACGACGAAGTCCTGGGCGGTGCACATGGCGCTGTCGTCGGCCGCCAAGAACAGCACCATGGCCGAGACGTCATGCGGCATCAGTTTGCCGGGCAGGCACTGCGAGCGCTTGATCTCGGCTTCGCCTTCGGCGTCCAGCCACAGGTCGATCTGGCGCTGGGTCATGACCCAGCCCGGCGTGACGGTGTTCACGCGAATGCCGTGCGCGCCGAAGTCGCGTGCCAGGCCGCGCGTCAAGCCTTCGGTGGACGCCTTGGTCTGCGCGTACACCGGGTAGCCGGCGTTCTTGGCGTGGTAGAACATCGAGCTGATATTGATGATCGAGCCGCCGCCCTTCTTCTTCATGCCGGCATATACCTGCTGGGCCGCGAAGAACATCGGACGCTGGTTGATGGCCACGCGGCTGTCGTAGTACTCGACCGTCACATCCTCGGTCTGGTGGCGCTGGTCGTTGGCGGCGTTGTTGACCAGGACGTCGAAGTCGTCGCCCAGTTCGGCGGCCAGTTCCGTCATGGTGGCCTTCAGGGCCGGGATGTCGGTGATGTCGCAGCGGCGAAACAGCGGCGTGCGAAAGCCGGCGGCGGCCACGCGCGCGCACAGCGCTTCGCTTTCCTTTTCCATGATGTCGACAAAGGCCACCTTGGCGCCCTGCTGCGCGAAGGCTTCCACCATCGACTCGCCGATGCCGCTGCCGCCACCCGTGATGAACACGAGTTTGCCCTCGAGGCTGGGGAATTTGGCTTGCTTGTTCATGCGTCTCTCCTGCTGTTTTGGAACGCCGTCCACCTGCGTGGCCAACGTCTTTTGGAATGCCGAAGGCGGCCTTGTGGGCCGCCTTCGTTGTATCGTCTTATTCTGGTGCTACGGCCCAGTGCTGAAAGCAGCTCACAGCGCGTTGACCTGCTGGAAGCGGCTCTCTTCCACCGCCAGCGTGTTGCGCAGCGCCGGTCCGAAAGCGGAGACTTCCACCTCGAACGCTTCGCCCGGCTGCACGCTGATGTTATCGGCAAAGCTCAGGGTGGCGGTGCCGAAGAAGTGCACGTGCACGTCGCCCGGACGGGTGAACAGGCCATACTTGAAGTGGTGGTATTCCAGGTTGGCGATCGTGTGCGACATGTTCTGTTCGCCCGACACGAACGGCTTTTCCCAGCGCACCTGGCCATCGGCGCCGATGATGCGCGAGGCGCCCTGCACGTGGGCGGGCAGTTCGCCGACCAGCAGGGCCGGACCCAGGCCGCACACGCGCAGCTTGGAGTGGGCCAGGTACAGGTAGTTCTGGCGCTCGGTGACGTGGTCGGAGAACTCGTTGCCGATGGCGTAGCCGACGCGGTAAGGCTGGCCGTCGTCGCCGATCACGTACAGGCCGGCGATTTCCGGCTCTTCACCGCCGTCGAGGGAAAACTCGGGCATGGGCAGCGTCTGGCCAGCGGCGCGCACGATGGAACCGTCGCCTTTGTAGAACCATTCGGGCTGGACGCCCCGCTGGCCTTCGGCAGGCTTGCCGCCTTCGACGCCCATGCGAAACATCTTCATCGAGTCCGACAGCGTTTCGACGTCGCCGCCGATTTTCTTGTGCATGGCATCGCGCGCGTCGGCGCTGCCCAGGTGGGTCAGGCCGGTGCCGGTGACGTAGCAGTGGGCCGGGTCGAGGTGATCCAGCGGCGCCAGGATGCGGCCCGACTTGTACACGCTGTCGTAGGCATGCGCGGTGGCGCCGACCTTCGATTGCGCCAGCTTGGCCAGCGAGGTCTTGCTGCGGATGGCTTCCTGCGCCAGGGCGTAGGTGGTCTCGACGCCGTCGATTTCGCGCAGGGTGGAGTTTTCAAGAATGCCGACGCGGCGCTGGCCGGCGTCATTGGTGAATTGTACGAGTAACATGGGTTTCTTTCGAAGAGTGCAGTATCCGTCAGAGCCAACTTGCACATGCCGTCCGCGACGAGGAGAGGGAGAATCGCGGGCGGCCGGCAAGTTCTGCTTAGTGCGAGTGGCGCGGCACGGCGGAGCCGCGCGAACCGACCAGGAAGTCGAAGTCGCAGCCTTCGTCGGCCTGCAGCACGTGGTCGATGTACAGTTTCTGGTAGCCCGAGGTGCTGCCCTTCGGCTGGCTCTCGGCGCGCGCTGCCAGGCGTGCCTTCATCTCTTCGTCCGAGATGTTCAGGTTCAGCGCGCCGCCTTTGCAGTCCAGCGTGATCGAGTCGCCATCCTTCACCACGCCGAGCGGGCCGCCGGCCATCGCTTCGGGCGCCACGTGCAGCACCACGGTGCCGTAGGCGGTGCCGCTCATGCGGGCGTCGCTGATGCGCACCATGTCGGTCACGCCCTGGCGCAGCAGCTTGGGCGGCAGGCCCATGTTGCCCACCTCGGCCATGCCGGGGTAGCCGCGCGGGCCGCAGTTCTTCATCACCAGGATCGAGGTCGCGTCGACTTCCAGGTCCGGGTCCATGATGCGGGACTTGTAGTGGTCGAAGTCTTCGAACACCACGGCCTTGCCGGTGTGCTGCATCAGGGCCGGGGTGGCGGCCGATGGTTTCAGCACGGCGCCACGTGGCGCCAGGTTACCGCGCAGGATGCAGATGCCGCCGTCTTCGATCAGGGGCTTGGCCAGCGGACGAATCACTTCGTCGTCGTAGATCGGCGCGTCCTTGACGTTGTCCCAGATGGTGCGGCCGTTCACGGTCAGCGCATCCTTGTGTGGCAGCAGGTCGCCGTCGCCCAGGCGGCGCAGCGCGCCCGGCAGGCCGCCGGCGTAGTAGAACTCTTCCATCAGGAAGCGGCCCGATGGCAGCAGGTCGACGATGGTCGGGGTGCCGCGGCCGATCTTGGTCCAGTCTTCCAGCTCCAGGTCCACGCCGATACGGCCGGCGATCGCCTTCAGGTGGATCACCGCGTTGGTCGAGCCGCCGATGGCCGCATTGGTGCGGATCGCGTTCTCGAAGGCCTTGCGGGTCAGGATCTTCGACAGCTTCAGGTCTTCGTGGACCATCTCGACGATGCGGATGCCCGACATGTGGGCCAGCACGTAGCGGCGCGCGTCCACGGCGGGAATGGCGGCGTTGTGCGGCAGCGAGGTGCCCAGCGACTCGGCCATGCAAGCCATGGTCGAAGCGGTGCCCATGGTGTTGCAGGTACCGGCCGAACGCGAGTGGCCGCCTTCGGCCGCGATGAATTCGTGCATGGTGATGGTGCCGGCCTTGACCTGCTCGTGCAGCTGCCAGACTGCGGTGCCGGAACCGATGTTCTTGCCGTTCAGCTTACCGTTGAGCATGGGGCCGCCGGTGACGACGATGGTCGGCAGATCGACGGAGGCGGCGCCCATCAGCAGGGCCGGGGTGGTCTTGTCGCAGCCGACCAGCAGCACGACCGCGTCCATCGGGTTGCCGCGGATCGACTCTTCCACGTCCATCGACGCCAGGTTACGGGTCAGCATGGCGGTGGGGCGCAGGTTCGATTCGCCGTTCGAGAACACGGGGAATTCGACCGGATAGCCGCCGGCTTCCAGGATGCCCTTCTTGACGTGGTCGGCCAGCTTGCGGAAATGGGCGTTACAGGGGGTCAGTTCGGACCAGGTGTTGCAGATGCCGATGATCGGCTTGCCTTCGAATTCGTGGTCAGGGATGCCCTGGTTCTTCATCCAGCTGCGGTACATGAAGCCGTTCTTGTCCTGGGTGCCGAACCATTCGGCGGAACGCAGCTTCGTTTTTTTGGTCTCGGACATTTCTTCCCTCCTGTTTTGTTCTAATTGTTGGCCTTTTGCATCCAACGCTTGAGTTGAATAGTAAAAGGTCCCTCAATGCCTTTCCAATCAATTTTTAGGCATTAAGGATATTGATTTTGGTATGCCGAGCGGAAGGCCCGGCTTGGGGCCGGGTTTGTCATTGGCGCTGGGGTACAAGTGCATGGTAGCGCTACGACAGCGAGGGGTCCAACTGTTGCGGAGTAGCCACTGGAGGGACGCCGGTGCTACTTGCGGGACCGGGTGCTCGGATACTTGAGCTGCACTTTGGGGTGGGGCGATCGTAGCCTTCGAGGGTGTCGCGCGACGTGAGGGCCATTCTTTGTTAGCCCAAAAACCGTCGTTCCCGCGTAGGCGGGAACCTATAGCGCATTCCTTTAGTAAAGTCGCTCCACTCTGTGCACCTGCGCTATGGATCCCCGCCTTCGCGGGGATGACGTGCCAAGGTTGTGGTGCTAATGGATGCAGCAGGGCTTTGGCAACAACCCTCCTCCACCATAGCGACGGAGAGGGTGTTTCGGTCACCCGCCGAAGCGGCACTCCGGCAAGCCGCGCAAGCCGGAAATCTCGGCCGCCAGCAAGCCGCCGTCGGCTTGGACGACCTTGTCCAGGCCCACCCGTGCGCTGCTCACGAACAGGGTGTCCAGGAACGCGCCGCCGATGCCCACGCAGCTGGGCTGCGCCGCCGGCGTATCGACCAGCATGTCGATGCTGCCATCCGGCGCGTAGCGCACGACCTTGTAGCCACCCCATTGGGCATTCCACAGGTACCCTTCGGCATCGATGCAGGACCCGTCCGGCTCGCCCTCGCCTTCGCACTGGGCGAACACGCGGTCGTTGGCCAGCGACGGGTAGTCGCAGCGGCGAATCGCCTTGTCGGGCGAATCGCAGTAGTACATGGTCGCGCCATCCGGCGAAAAGCAGATGCTGTTGGCGATCGCAACGTTTTTCAGCGCCAGGCGCTCCAGCGACAGGTCCTGCGCGTTCAGGCGGTAGAACGCGCCGATCGGCGCCCGTCCACCTTCCGAACGTTCGACTTCGTTGAAGCTGCCGAAGACAAAATTGCCCTGGCGGTCGCAGCGGCCATCGTTCAGGCGCGTGCTCAAGCCCGCCTCGACGGTGCAGACCGGCGTGACCTTGCCGGTCGAGAATTCAAAGAACGCCAGCCCGGACGCCAGCCCCAGAAGCAGGCGACCGTCGTCCTGCGTCAGCGCGAACGAAGCCAGGCGCTCGGGCATGGGCCAGCGCGTGGTGTCGCCCGAGACGGGATCGTAGGTATGCAGGGTCGAACCGAGGATGTCGGTCCACAAGACGCGCGCGGTACGGTCGCACCACAGCACGCATTCGCCCAGGTGATTCTGGGCGTCCACCAGCAGATCGACCATTATTTCTCCACCGCGAATCGATAGCGCGACACGGTGGCGTAGGACTCGCCGGGACGCAGGATGGCGTTGGGGAAGTTGGGCGTGTTGGGCGAGTTCGGGAAGTGCTGCGGCTCCAGGCACAGGCCGCTGCGGAAGGCATAGGCTTGCCCCTTGCCGACATTGCTGCCGTCCAGGAAGTTACCGCTGTAGAACTGCACACCCGGCTCTTCGGTCCAGAGTTCCAGCACGCGGCCGGACTTCGGCTCCACCACGCGCGCGGCCAGGATGCTGTCGCGCCCTTGCGGCCGGGTCAGCACGAAGTTGTGGTCGTACCCTTGTCCAAAGCGCAGCTGGTCGTCATCAATGCCGATGCGCTCGCCGATCGCCCGCGGAGTGCGGAAGTCAAACGCGGTGCCTTCCACCGGACGCAGTTCGCCGGTGGGAATGAGCTTGTCGCTGACGGGCGTGTACGCGTCGGCATTGATCTGCAACTCGTGGCCGAGAATGTCGCCCTGCCCCGCCAGGTTGAAATAGGCGTGCTGGGTCAGGTTGATCGGGGTGGCCTGGTCGGTCACGGCGTCGAAGGCCATGATGAATTCGTTCTTGCCGTTGAGTTCGTACACCACCGTCACATCCAGGTTGCCGGGATAACCTTCATCGCCATCCGGGCTGCGGTGCATCAGGGTCAGGCCGACGGAATCGCCTTCCTGGAACGGCACGGCGCGCCATAGCTTGCGGTCGAAGCCGCTCTTGCCGCCATGCAGGTGATTGGTCTGGTTGTTGATCGACAGCTGATAGGGCTTGCCGTCGATCTCGAATTTACCTTCGGCAATGCGATTCCCGTAGCGGCCGATCAGGGCGCCGAAATACGGCGAGTCGCCGTAGTACGGCGCCAGCTCGTGGTAGCCCAGCGCGATGTCGGCGAACTGGCCGTCGCGGTCAGGCACGTGGATTTCGGTGATGACCCCACCGAAATCCGAAACCTTGACCACCAGCCCGTTCGAGTTGGTCAGCGTATAGAGAGTGACTTGTCGGCCATCCGGCAAGGTGCCGAATGGCGCCGAGGTAATGCTTGCTTGCACTTTGTTCCTTTTGATGTTCCTCGTCACGCGATCGAGGGCCGTCCGAACACCGGCATGCCGTGCTCGTCCCAGCGTAGTGGTTTGACAAACGTATGGCGGTCCGGGTTCCACAGCGGATCGCCGATGATTTCCGTGTAAGTTCTAGCATGATAAACCAGCATCACGCCTTCGCCATCCTCGGACACGGTAAAAGAGTTATGCCCGGGGCCGTACACGCCGTGCTCGAAGCAGCTTTGCAGTACTGGTTCCTTAGACTTGGTCCAGGACGCGGGGTTCAGCAGATCGGCGTTTTCATCGGCCCACAGCAGCCCCATCGCATATTCCGGACCGGTGCCGCTGGCCGAGTACGAAATGAAGATCTTGCCGTTGCGCTTGACCACGGACGGACCTTCATTGACCCAGAAGCGCTCGATTTCCCAGTCGAACTCGGGTTTGCTCAGCATGACCGGCTTGCCCTCGATGGTCCACGGGTTCTTCATCGGCGCGATGTAGATGTTCGAATTGCCCTCGATGGCCTCGTCCTTCTGCGCCCACAGGTAGTACAGCTGGTCCTTGTGGGTGAAGGTGGTGGCGTCCAGGCAGAAGGTGTCGATGCCGGTGTCGATTCTCCCCATGAACTCCCACTCCCCTTCCAGGGGGTTGGCGTTCTGGTTGCGCACGCAGTACATGCGGTGCTGGAACAGCTTGTTCTTGATCTCACGGCTGGGGGCGGCGGCGAAGTACACATACCAGGCGCCCTGGTTGAAGTGCAGTTCCGGCGCCCACAGCAGTTCGGAATACGGGCCGCTGTCGGGCTTGACCCAGACGTCCACCGGGGTCGCTTCGGCCAGGTCTGCGATGGTGGTGGCGCGGCGGATCTCGATGCGGTCGTACTGCGGCACCGAGGCGGTGAAGTAGTAGTAGCCGTCGCTGTGGCGGTAGATGTGCGGATCGGCGCGCTGCGGGATCAGCGGGGTGAGTTTTTGTACGGAGTCGGTCATGTGAGTCTCGCTTAATGGGTGGCGTAGCCAAGGTCGCGCATCTGGCCCTTGACTTCGTCGTAGTAGCTGTCGCTGATGCGGTAGCGGATCATCATCGCGCCCATCAGGAAGTGGAAGAAGCCGGGAATCACGGTCAGCATCATGGCGATGCCATGCATCGCGTACGGGGTCTGCGGCTGGTTGGGCACGTAGTGGAAATAGGTCAGCAGGATGCCCACCAAGCCGCCGGCCACCGCCATGCCGGCCTTCTGGCACACGGAAATGCCGCCGAAGGCCAGGCCGGAGACGCGCTTGCCGGTGCGTACGTGGCCGTAGTCGATGGTCTCGGCAATCGAGGACCAGAACACGGGCGCATGCAGGTCCACCACAAAGCTCAAGAGGAAGTACAGCACGTAGGCCAGCATGATGTCGCCCGGCTTGACCAGCAGGTACATGGCCACGCTGATGATCGCCACCAGGATCTGGGTGTTACGGAACAGCTTGACCTTGCAATAGGTCTTGGTGATCCAGGTCGAGGCGACCATGGAGACGATGGCCGCGACCACGCCGATGGTGAGGAAGGTCGACTGCACGGAGGTGTCGCCGCCCAGGTAATACTTGGCGTAGTACAGCGCCACCGAGCCGCGCACCACGTAGCCGACCGTGCCGGACATGCAGGCGGCCGCCAGCATCAGCCATTGATCGTTCTTCATCAGGTGGCGGAACTGG
>JBKHWY010000088.1:0-11860 GCA_046566285.1 Gammaproteobacteria bacterium
ACCCGCTTCAACGTCTACCGCGACAAGACCAAGCTCACGCCCACCCCGATCAGCGAGCTCAATTTCACCGACAGCGGCGGCTCGGCCGCCAGCAGCTACTCGGTGCGTCCGGTGGTGGGCATCGACCAGCACGCGGCCGCGCAGGCCGGCCCCACCTGGACCACGCCCTACCTCAGCATCCCGGTGCAGCAACCGGCCGGCGGCACCACGCCGGACGGCGTGGCCTACACCTATGACCTGAACGACGGCACCCCGGCCGACCTGGATGGCGACGGCACCTACGAAATCATCGTCAAGTGGCAGCCCACCAATGCCAAGGACAATTCGCAATCGGGCTACACCGGCAACACCTTCATCGACGCCTACAAGCTCGATGGCACGCGTCTGTGGCGCATCGACCTGGGCCGCAACATCCGCGCCGGCGCCCACTACACCACCATGGTGGCGTACGACTTCGACGGCGACGGCAAGGCCGAGCTCATGCTCAAGACCGCCGACGGCACCGTGGACGGCACCGGCCGGGTGATCGGCGACGCCAGCGCCGACTATCGCAACAGCGCAGGCTATGTGCTGGCCGGCCCCGAGTTCCTGACCGTCTTCAACGGCAAGACCGGCAAGGCCATGAAGACCACCAACTACCTGCCTGCGCGCGGCACCGTGGCCGACTGGGGCGACAGCTACGGCAACCGCGTGGACCGCTTCCTGGGCGGCGTGGCCAACCTGGACGGAAACCGTCCGAGCGCGATCTTCTCGCGCGGGTACTACACCCGCGCCGTGATCGCGGCCTGGGACTGGCGCGACGGCCAGCTCACCAGCCGCTGGGTATTCGACACCGACCAGGCCGGCGTGGAAGCGCGCGGCCAGGGTGTGCACTGGTTCTCGACGGCCGACGTGAACGGCGACGGCGGCGACGACATCATCTACGGCGCGGCCGCGATCAACAGCGACGGCAAGCTGCTCTACTCGACCGGCTTGTGCCATGGCGACGCCCTGCATGACGGCAAACTCGACCCCACCCAGCCCGGCCAGCAGACCTACATGGTGCACGAGACGCCGAAGTGCTACGGCCCGTACGGCGCGGCCATGCACAACAGCGCCACCGGCGCGGTGCTGTGGGGCGTGAGCGGCGAGAACGCCGACGTCGGGCGCGGCCTGTGCGCCGACATCGACCCGACCTACCTGGGCGAAGAGTGCTGGGCCAATCGTGGCGGGCTGCGCAGCGCCCAGGGCGTCCAGATCGGCACCACCAAACCCGGCCCCACCAATTTCGCGATCTGGTGGGATGGCGACGCATTGCGCGAGACGCTCGACGGCACCATCATCGGCAAGTGGGATCCGGCCACCAGCAAGGTCGCCACGCTGGTGAACGGGGCCGACGCGGGCGCGGCGTCGAACAACGGCACCAAGGCCACGCCGGTGCTGGCCGCCGATTTGTTCGGCGACTGGCGCGAGGAGGTCGTATGGCGCAACAGCACCAACACGGCGCTGCTGGTGTACAGCACCACCACTCCGACGTCGATCGTCATGCCGACCCTGATGCACAATCCGCAGTACCGCGCGCAGGTGGCCAACCAGAACGCCGGCTACAACCAGCCGCCGCATCCGAGCTTCTACCTGGGCGATGGCATGCGTCCGGTGAGCCAGGAGCCGGTGCATACGCCATAAGCGTGGGATGATCCCGCCAAAGCCGCCTGCGGGCGGCTTTTTTATGAGCAGCTATCCGCCGCACGGTCGAATGGACTCACCAACCCCAGCGCCCGGCTGCCTTGCCCAGCGAACCAGGCAAGACACATCAAGGCGCGTCGATGAGGGGCCCCCGGGCTACGCCGCCAACCGCAGCCTGTCCCGATCCGGCGCGCCACGCTGCGGCGCCGGATGGGGTGGCGCCTGCATGCCGGGCCCCTCCGCGTCCAGCCTGAAGCTGCTGACCATGGTGGCCAGTTCGCCCGACTGTTCCTGCATGGCCTGCGCCGCAGCGGCGGCCTGCTCGACCAGCGCGGCATTCTGTTGCGTCGCCGAGTCCATGTCGGAAATGGCGCGGTTGATATTCGAAATCCCCGCTTCCTGCTCCTGGCTGGCCGCGCTGATTTCGCCCATGATGTCGGTGACCCGCCGAACTCCGTCCACCACTTCGTCCATCGTTTGACCGGCAGTGGCCACAAGCTGCGCACCCTGCGCGACCTTGTTCACCGAGTCGTTGATCAGCTCCTTGATTTCCTTGGCCGCGCCGGCCGAGCGCTGGGCCAGGTTGCGCACCTCGGTGGCGACGACGGCGAAACCGCGTCCCTGTTCGCCGGCACGCGCCGCCTCGACGGCCGCGTTCAGGGCGAGGATATTGGTCTGGAAGGCGATCCCGTCGATCACGCCGATGATGTCGGCGATCCGCCGGGCCGAATCATGGATGTCGCTCATGGTGGCGACGACGTCGGCAACCACGCCGCCCCCCTTGACGGCCACGTCGGAGGCGGCGATCGCCAATGCGTTGGCCTGGCGCGCGCTTTCGGCATTCTGCTTGACCGTGGCCGTCATCTGCTCCATCGACGAGGCGGTTTCCTCCAGGGCGCCGGCCTGCTGCTCGGTACGGGACGACAGGTCCAGGTTGCCGCTGGCGATCTCGCCGGACGCGGTGGCGATCAGGTCGGTCCCGGTGCGGATCCTGCCGACCAGGCCGCGCAGGTTGGCGTTCATGGTCTGCAGGGCGTGCAGCAGTTGGCCGGTTTCGTTGCGCGACTCGACTTCGATCACGCTGGTCAGGTCGCCGCCGGCCACCGTGCGCGCCACCTCGACGGCGCGGCCCAGGGGCACGGTGATGGATTGCTTGATCAGGCGGCCGACGATCACGGCCGCCATGAGGGCGATTCCCGCCAACACCAGCATCATCGAGCGGGCGCTGACAAATTGCTGGTGGCTTTGATTGATCTGGTCATCGTTGCGGCGCTTCTGGAGCTCGATCAGCGCGTCGATGGCGCGCTGCCACTTGAACTGAACGGGGCGCAGTTCCTTCATCAGGACCAGCCGCGCCTCCTCGTCCTGGTTGGTGAGACCCAGTTGCACCGCCTTGTCGATGATCGCTTGGGCTGCGTCGGCGGACTGCGCAATCGTGCGCAACTGCTCGGCAAGGCCGGGAACCGCGACGTCTTCAGCATTGACCAGGCGGGTAAGCTGTCCAAAAGCGGTCGCGTAGCGGGCCGCGTCACGCCTGATCCGTTCCGCTTCCGGCTGCATGTCGGTCGCTTCGGACAGCAGGACCAGGTTGCGCAGCGCGATCATGCGATCGGCAACGGTAAATTGCAGGGTGGTGGACATGTCCAGCTCGGCGATATTGACGCTGTTGAAGCCTTCGAGCCGGTCATTGATGGCGGCCATGTTGAGCACGCCCAGGATGGTGACGCCGACCAGCAGCAGGCCGGACAGGGCAAAGCCCACCGTCAGTTTTGTTCCGATTTTCAGATCCGAAAAACGCATGATTGCTCCGAGAGGCCAACGCGCCAGCGTATAGCCATAGGTTGATTGGGAGCTCAGGCGTGTTCAGGGCCCAGCAGAAAACGATACGTGCAGCCGGAACATTTATTGAGTCCCGGCAATTTAGAGCAATACTATCTCAAATTTGATGGAATTGATGAATATTCTTTCGCTCGACCGTGCGTATTGACCACACCGAGGGGACGCCAGTATGAATAACTGATGAATTTGATTAATCGAAGCACGCTGTGATGCCGCTCCATCACCGGCATCGGTCGGCGCTTGTGGCTGAGCGTTGCGCCTTAGCTGAACTCACCAGGAGCAGCGAGCATCGATGACGTAGCGTCCCTTGGCCTTGCTCCGCGTGACACTACACGCTTTGGCGCGAGGATCGATAGGCTGCGAAAGCACCACAAGCCCATCCTCGTACGTGCATGCCATCCACTTGACAGGCTCATGCTCGATCCCTGCCCAACTGTCCGTTTCCTTGCCGCCCTTTTCGGTGGTCTTGTGCGGCACCGAGGTGGCCATGGTCTCAGGCGGCCCCCACATGAGGCCGGCGCCTGTTAGCCGAAATGGTGAAGGCCCGTGGGATTTATAGCCTTTTGGCGCATCCACCTTCATTGAGGCAGGCTGAACCTCCGCTGGGCACGGGAAGACCTGTTCTGCCGCAGAGGCCGCCAAGGACATGACGACCGTTACAGATGCCAAACAGATTCGAAGTGACAAGGATTGAAATGGGCTCATGGGTCACTCGATGATAGAAAATGCCTCGGCGTTATCGCTCGCCATATAGTACGAGCCATCGCGGCCGCGAGGTCCCTTTTTTACGTAGAGCGGACGAGCGGAGACATATTTTTTGGCGTTGCTCTTCCACTGGTCGATAACCCAAAACCCTGTTCCTTTGGCACCATGGCGGAGAAAAAACGCCGCGTGGTTGCCGGTCTCATTACTGTGATACCGCCCGTTGACGAAAGTTGCGATAGCCGTACCAGGCCTAATGCGCGGATTGTCCTACACCTTTTCGCCCTCGCGCCAAGCAAGATGATTAGGAACACCGGCATAGTGCTGCACCAAGGGAACGCAGTCGCCATTGCCGACTTTCGGGGTGCGTTCAAGCAGCGCAGCGTCCTTGTAGATGTAAGGCATATCTTCCTCCGTTATTGATCGTCGGAAATTATATGTTCAAAAAATTATGGTTGTGATTGCGGCAAGTCAAAGTTCTTGTCAAAAATGACGACTCGAATTTATGCATGCGGCTCACCATCCATATTGAAATGCGTTACAGCGGCAAGAAGCTCAACTTGATGCAGTGTTTCGGTATCGCCAAGGGGTACCTACCGAGGGACGAGGGTCTGCAAGATGGGCTGTGGCTGCGGCTAAATTTATTGAGTGTGCCGAGTCGGCCGTGTGCATCGTGCAGAGCCAAGCGAGCTGCCCAGGCATCACTTGGGTAAGGCCCATTGGCTTTAGGCCACTACTAGGCGCGCCGACCCATCGCTCAGGCCTCCGAGTGGGACTGCAGGTTGGTTGACTCATCCACTCGGCCATTCGGCTATGCCGCTGCTTGCCAGCGTGAGTTCAGTCCATCGCTATTGAACCGGCAACAAGGCCCGCCGCCGCGCACGAACCGGTAAAATGCTGCCTGCACGTTTCACCGTCCCGAAAACACATCAATGAACATCGTTCCAAAAGAAATCAGTGCTGACGCCGTCAAGGCCAGCGCTGTAGAGAAGCACACGCCCATGATGCAGCAATATCTGCGCATTAAGGCCGACTACCCCACCATGCTGGTGTTCTACCGCATGGGCGACTTCTACGAACTGTTCTTCGACGATGCCGAGAAGGCCGCGCGCATCCTGGGCATTACGCTCACGGCCCGCGGCGCCTCCAACGGCAACCCGATCAAGATGTGCGGCGTGCCCTTCCACTCGCTCGATCCCTACCTCGCCAAGCTGGTCAAGCTGGGCGAATCGTGCGCCATCTGCGAGCAGATCGGCGACCCGGCCACCAGCAAGGGGCCGGTGGAGCGCAAGGTGGTGCGCGTGGTCACCCCGGGCACGCTGACGGACGCGGACCTGCTGCCGGAAAAAGCCGAACGCCCGCTGCTGGCGATCTGCATCCTCACGCAACACAAGGTGGCCACCGTGGGCCTGGCCTGGCTGTCGCTGGCCAGCGGGGCGCTCAAATTGATGGAGTTCTCCGGCGCCAGCGCCACCATCGCCACCCGCCTGCGCCAGGAGCTCGAACGCATCGGGCCGGCCGAGATCCTGCGCGCCGACTGCGACGGCGACCTCTTTCAGCAGAACGACACGGGCGCGCACACCCAGCTGGTGCCGGAGTGGCACTTCGATGTGGTCAGCGGCCACAAGGCGCTGCTGGACCAGCTGGCCGTGGCCACCCTGACGGGCTTTGGCGCCGATGGCCTGGGCGCGGCCTTTGGCGCGGCGGGCGCGCTGCTGCGCTATGCGCAGTCCACGCAAGGCCGGGGCCTGCAGCATGTGAAGTCGCTGGTCACAGAGACCGAGACCGAATTCATCGGGCTGGACGCCGCCACGCGGCGCAACCTGGAACTGACCGAGACCATTCGCGGGCAGGAGTCGCCCACCCTGTTCTCCTTGCTGGACCACTGCCGCACGGCGATGGGTTCGCGCATGCTGCGCCACTGGCTGCACCATGCGCGCCGCGACCAGGCCGTTGCGCGCGCGCGCCATGCGGCCATCGATGCGCTGCTGCACAGCGACACCACGGGCGCGCTGGCGTCCACGCTGGCCGACGTGCCCGACATCGAACGCATCACCACCCGCATTGCGCTGTTGACGGCCCGTCCGCGCGACCTGGCCTGCCTGCGCGATGGCCTGCGCCAGCTGCCGGCCTTGCGTGCCAGCGTACGCACGGCGGTGAACGTCGAGGAGCCGGGCCTGCTGGCGTCGATCCACGATGACCTGGCCACGCCGGCCATCTGCCTCGACCTGCTCGAGCGCGCGGTGGCGGAGGAACCTTCGGCCATGGTGCGCGACGGCGGCGTGTTCGCGCGTGGCTTCGACGCCGAGCTGGACGAACTGCGCGCGCTGTCGGAGAACGCGGGCCAGTTCCTGGTGGACCTGGAACGGCGCGAGCGCGAGCGCACGGGCATCGCCAACCTGCGCGTGGAGTACAACAAGGTGCATGGCTTCTATATCGAAGTCACCAACGGCCAGGCCGACAAGGTGCCGGACGATTATCGCCGCCGCCAGACCCTGAAGAACGCCGAGCGCTACATCACGCCTGAACTGAAGGCGTTCGAGGACAAGGCCCTATCGGCGCAGGACAAGGCGCTGGTGCGCGAAAAGCTGCTGTACGACCAGCTGCTGGGCGACCTGGCCCCGCACATCGCGCAGCTGCAGACCATCGCGCAGGCGCTCGCCCAGCTCGATACCCTGACGGCCCTGGCCACGCACGCGCTGCGCCACAACTGGAGCGCGCCCAAGCTGGTGGGCGAACCCTGCCTGGTGATCTGCGAAGGGCGCCACCCGGTGGTGGAAAACCAGATCGAGCGCTTCATCGCCAACGACTGCAAGTTCAACGACGACCGCCGCCTGCTCCTGATCACCGGCCCGAACATGGGCGGTAAATCGACCTTCATGCGCCAGGTGGCCTTGATCACACTGCTGGCCTATGTGGGCAGCTATGTGCCCGCCACCAGCGCCACCATCGGCCCGATCGACCGGATCTTTACGCGCATCGGCGCCACCGACGACCTGGCTGGCGGACGCTCGACCTTCATGGTGGAGATGACGGAATCGGCCGCCATCCTGAACGGGGCCACCGCGCAGTCGCTGGTGCTGATGGATGAAGTAGGACGCGGCACCTCGACTTTCGACGGCCTGGCGCTGGCCTGGGCCATCGCGCGCCACCTGATCGACGTGAGACGCAGCTTTACCCTGTTCGCGACCCACTATTTCGAATTGACCCAGCTGCCCGAAAGCCACCCGAGCGCGGCCAACGTGCACCTGTCGGCGGTGGAGCACAAGGACAGCATCGTGTTCCTGCATGCGGTGCAGGCCGGACCGGCGTCGCAAAGCTACGGCTTGCAGGTGGCCCAGCTGGCCGGCGTGCCGCAGCCGGTCATCAAGGCCGCGCGCAAGCACCTGGCGCGGCTGGAATCGCAGGCGCTCGACACCACCCCGCAGCTGGACCTGTTCGCCCTGCCCTGCGAGGAGCTGGAAGACAGCGCCACGCCGGCCGCGGACGAAGCGGCGTCGGCGCTCATCGATGCGCTGGCCGCCATCGACCCGGACGCCTTGAGCCCGCGCGAAGCGCTGGAACAGCTGTATCAACTGAAGCGGCTGGCGCCACGATGATGCGGCGTGCCTGGCTGGGTCTTCTCCTGTGCGGGCTGGCGCTGGGCGCCAGCGCGGCGGGCACGACCCACCGCTTCGCCGTTATCGGCCACAGCTTTGCAAGCAAGGGCGGCGAAGAGCGGCTCGAACAGGCCCTGGGCTCGGCGCGCGACAGCGACATCGCCTTCATCGTGGCCACCGGAATCAAGGGCGCGCACGAACCCTGCACGGACGCCGTGTACAGCAAGCGGCGCGAGCTGTTCGACGAGGCGCGCCGCCCCGTCATCGTGGTGCCGGCCGCCAGCGACTGGACCGGCTGCGTCAATTCAAGCGGGCGCGATGTGCCGCTCGAGCGCCTGAACCGCCTGCGCGAGCTGTTCTATCCGGACGACTTCTCGCGCGGCGCGCGCCAGATCGAACTCACGCGCCTGTCCAACACCGCCAAGTTCAGGAGCTATGCCGAGGATGCGCACTGGGTGGTCGGCAAGGTGCTGTACGCCACGCTCAATCTGCCGTCGAATAACAACCACTACCTCAATGAGGCGGGCCGCAACAACGAGTTCGAGGACCGCATGGTCGCGCACCGCTTCTGGATCAAGCGCGTGTTCACGCTGGCGCGCCGCATGCATGTGGAGGCGGTGGTGCTGTTTTCCGAAGGCGACCTGAAGGCGCTGGCGGACAAGCCCGGCCTGCTGTCGATGCTGCGGCGGCCAAGCAGCACGGCTCAGGATGGCTTTGCCGAGACGCGCAAGCTGGTCACCAGCCTGGCGCAGAAGTTCAACGGCAAGGTGCTGCTGGTCGATGCGGCTGTGCCGCCTGCCGGCGCGAAGCCGGCGCTCGTGTGGCGCGCCAACCTGGGCCACCTGAGCGTGGGCAGCGAGACACTGCAGGTCGACGTGACGCCGGGTACGGCGCAGCTGTTCGCGCTGGCGGAGAAGGATGGGAAGGACGGAAACGAGAAGGACGAGAAGGACAAGGGCAGCGGACGGCACGAGAAGGCCGTCAAGAGCGCCCGGAAGGGGCCGACCAACTAAGATCGGCCCCTGTGCATCGCCGATAGCTTAGTGAATCGGATGGCTGCGGAACTCGTCGCCCTCTTCGCCTTCGTCCTCATCGTCGCCATGGTGATGGTGGCCATGGGCGCCGTGCACGTGGCCGTGGGCCACTTCTTCTTCGCTCGCTTCGCGCACATCCACCACGTTCAATTCAAAACGCAGGGCCATGCCGGCCAGCGGGTGATTCCCGTCCAGGACCACCTTGTCGTCGGCCACGTCGGTGACGGTGAAGATCATCGGTTCTTCATCGCCGCCGGCGTTGTCGGGCATGCCTTCGAACTGCATGCCGACTTCGATCGGCTCGGGCAGGCGGTTGCGCGGCTCGACCTTCACCAGCGACGCGTCGTAGTCGCCGAACGCGTCTTCCGGTTCGATCTGGATGGTCGATGCATAGCCGGCTTCCTTGCCATCGAGCTCTTCTTCGATCTTCGGCAGGGTGTTCTCGTAGCCGCCGTGAAGGTAGACCATCGGCTCCTTGCCGTCCTCGATCAAGTTGTTCTGTGCGTCGGACAGTTTGTACTTGACCGTTACGACCGTGTTCTTGGCTATCTTCATGGTGCTTCCTTTCGATGTAATTTAGCCGAATAAAGTGGCCGAATTATACCCTTCCGGTCGTCCAGGGCCATTTCGTCAATGGTTATAATGGCGCATGAAAAATACACCTCTGTTGGGCAACCTGACGCCCGCCCAGTTCCTGCGCGACTACTGGCATAAAAAGCCGCTCCTGATCCGCCAGGCCGTCCCTGGCATGAAGCCCCTGATCAAGTTCGACAAGCTGGCCGAACTGGCCCGCCTGAACCACGTCGAGTCGCGCCTGATTACCCAGACCGGTGGCGCCTGGGACATGCAACACGGCCCCCTGGCCGAGCTGCCGGCCCGGACGCAGCGTGAATGGACCATGCTGGTCCAGGGCGCCAACCTGTATGACAAGGGCGCCGATGCGCTGCTGCGCCAGTTCCGCTTCATCCCGGACGCGCGCCTGGACGACCTGATGATCAGCTATGCCACCGATGGCGGCGGCGTCGGTCCGCACTTCGATTCCTACGATGTGTTCCTGCTGCAGGCGCATGGCAAGCGGCGCTGGCGCATCGGCGCGCAGAAGGACCTGACCTTGGTCGAGGGCCTGCCGCTGAAGATCCTGAAGGACTTCAAGCCCACCGAGGAGTTCGTGCTGGAGCCGGGCGACATGCTGTACCTGCCGCCCCACTACGCGCACGACGGCGTGGCCGAAGGCGAATGCATGACCTATTCGATCGGCTTTCGCGCACCGTCCTACCAGGAGCTGGGCGAAGCCTTCCTGCAGTTCATGGCCGATTCGATCGACCTGCCGGGCCGCTACGCCGACCCGGATCTGGAGCCGGCCAAGCGCCCGGCCGAGATCCCGGCGCCGATGCTGGAGCGCATCGTCGATGAACTCAACAAGGTGCGCTTCGACGAGGAAGACGTCACCATTTTCCTGGGCGAGCACCTGTCCGAGCCCAAGCACAATGTGTTCTTCACGGGTCCGGCCAAGCCGCTGACGATGGGCCGCTTCATGGAGCAGGCCGCCAAGCGTGGGCTGGTGCTGTCGCTCAAGACCCTGATGCTGTATCGCGGCAAGCACGTGTTCATCAATGGCGAATCGTTTGCCGTCAGCCGCGCCGACAAGGTGGTGCTGGATGTGCTGGCCAACGAGCGCGCCCTGCCCGGCTCGGCCATCGGCCAGGCGTCGGATGATGTGCAGGACGCGCTGTACGCGTGGTATCAGGACGGCTGGATCGAATTGGCGTGAACGAGGCGAAAGGAATAGCCATGGAAAGCGTGATGCGTTTTGACAGCCGGGCAGCGTTCCAGCAGCATTTCCTGGAACTCGTGAAACGCTCACGCACGCTGCTGCAGCTGTTCGACCCCGACTATGCGGTGCTGCCGCTGGGCAGCAGCGAAGTGGACGCGGCCCTGCGCGAGTTCCTGGGCCGTGGTGGCGTGATCGAGCTGGCGGCGCACCGCAACCCGCATATCGAACGCGAGTACCCGCGCTTCCTGCGCCTCCTGAAGGATTATCACCATCACATGCAATGCCGGCTCACGCCGCGCAACCTGCAGCAGCTGACTGACTCATTCGTCATCGGCGACGGCGTCCATATCGTGCGGCGCTTCCATTGCGACCACATGCGCGGCGAGGCGGCCTTCGATTCGCCCGCCTCGACGGAGATCAGCCGGGAGCGTTTCAGCCAGATCTGGCGCGAAACCCTACCCGGCCTGGCGCCCTCCGTTACCGGGCTCTAGCAATACGGATTGCTAGGCCCTAGCAATTTGTACTTCTACTTTGTGGACGGTTTGATGCGGTGCAGCAGAAGTCATGTTGTCACAACCGGTAACAATTCACTCTGAAAAAAGCCCGCGAAACTATCGTGTTGCCCTTGCGAAGCTGTCAGATTCGCTATACCATGCGTTCCAGGTCGTTTCCACTGTCTAGCAATCCAAATACGGACGCCGAGCGGTCGGACTACCAGAAGAGCGATAATTACCGGTAATTATTCATCGCATAACAATCCGCTTGGTCTCAAGCGATATTATTAAAGGAAAATCCCATGAAAAAATCGATCCTGATCGCCTCCCTGCTGGCTGTTGCTCTGGCTGCTTGCTCGAAGAAAGAAGAAGCTGCTGCTCCAGCACCAGCACCAGCTGCTGAAGCTCCTGCTGCTGCTCCTGCAGCCGCTCCTGCTGCTGACGCAGCTGCTACCCCAGCCGCTGCTGACGCTGCTGCTGCTGCCGCTACCGCCGCTTCGGCTGCTTCGACCGCTGCTGACGCTGCTGCTGCCGCTTCGACCGCTGCTTCGGACGCTGCTTCGGCTGCTTCGGCTGCTGCCAAGTAATTTAGCGCCTGCTAAGAAAGACCGGCCTTCGGGCCGGTTTTTTTTCGTCTGTACGGCTCCAGCGCGTGCATACACCTGCACACCCAATTCCGTCATTCTGGCGCAGGCCAGAATCCATAGCGCATTCAGTCAGTGGCATCGTTCAACTCTGAGCGAGCGCGCTATA
>JBKHWY010000089.1:0-11818 GCA_046566285.1 Gammaproteobacteria bacterium
CCGGGTCAACGGCGTGCGCCAGGGCACCATCGTCATGCACCACGGGCTCGACAGCCTGTACCGCCAGCTGGCGCTCTACCTGGCCGTCTCGATTCCCGTGATGCTGGTGGTGCTGGCGCTGGCCCACATGGTGCTCTCGCGCCTGCAGCGCTTCATCACCGAACCGATCCGCGCGCTCTCGCAGGTCAGCGAACAGGTCTCGCAGCTGGGCGATTATTCGATTCGCGCCCAGCCCAGCAACGCGTCCGACATCGGCGTGCTGGCGCGCACCTTCAACACCATGCTCGAGCGGATCGAACGGCGCGAGACCGAACTGGAAGCCGAGATTGCCGAGCGCAAGAGCGTCGAATTCAAGCTCGACCGCCTGGCCCACTTCGACAACGTCACCGGGCTGCATAACCGCCACTTCTTCAGCGAGCGGCTGGAATCGGTGCTGGCGCGCGCGGCCCGCTTCGACGAACGCGCCGTGCTGATGTTCATCGACCTGGATAATTTCAAGACCGTCAACGACACGCTCGGCCACGATATCGGCGACGAGCTGCTGCGCCTGGTGTCCAAGCGCCTGGCCGACACCCTGCGTTTCGGCGACGTGATCTGCCGCATCGGCGGCGACGAATTCTCGGTGGTGCTGGAAAACGTCAGCGATGTGGCCGTGGCCGCGATGATCGCGGAAAAGTGCCTGGCCTCGCTGGCCGCGCCGATCGACATCGGCGGCAACGAGATCCACATCGGCGCGTCCATCGGCATCAGCGTCTATCCGGACGACGCCACCGGCATGCACGAGCTGCTCAAGTATGCCGACACCGCCATGTACTACGCCAAAAGCGCCGGCAAGAACGACTACCGGCTGTTCTCGCCCAGCATGCGCGACGATGCGCAGAAGCGCTTCACCCTGGACAACAACCTGCGGCGCGCGCTGGAACGGGGCGAATTCGTGCTGCACTACCAGCCCCAGATCGATCTGCAGAGCGGCCGCATCAGCGGCGCCGAAGCGCTGCTGCGCTGGGTGCATCCGGACCTGGGCATCATCAGCCCGGCCGAGTTCATCCCGGTGGCCGAGGACAGCGGCCTGATCGTCCCGATCGGCGAATGGGTGCTGCGCGAAGCCTGCCGCACCGCGCGCCAATGGCATGCGGACGGCTTCCCGCTGCGGGTGGCGGTCAACCTGTCCGGGCGCCAGCTCAAGGAGGAGCGCTTCGTCCCCACGGTGCTGGAGATCGTGCAGGAGACCGGCATCGCCCCCGCGCTGCTGGAGCTCGAACTCACCGAAAGCATGCTGATGGACGCCTCGCCCACCATCCTCGACAAGCTGCATGCGCTGCGCGCGGCCGGCATCCTGCTGGCCATCGACGACTTCGGCACCGGCTACTCGTCGATGAGCTACCTGAAGACCTTCCCGGTCGGGTGCCTGAAAGTGGACCGCAGTTTTGTCTGCGACCTGCCGCACAACCTGGAAGACGCGGCCATCACGCGCGCCATCATCGCGCTGGCCAGCAGCCTGAAGATGGAGATCGTGGCCGAAGGCATCGAGACGGTCGAGCAGGCCGAATTCCTGCGCGCCAACGGCTGCCACAAGTCCCAGGGGCACTTCTACAGCAAACCGATCCCGGCCGCGCAGTTCAGCCAGCTGCTGCGCCAGCGCCGCCCGGCGACAGCCCGGGTCGGTGAAGCAGTGCTTGCCACCCTATAAATGCTTTCGATGCTAGCTTGGCAATAATTTGTTGCGGTAGCGCAACCAATATGCCCGCTGCGCGTTTTTTGTTGCGACCAAGAATCAATTCGCACCAGTTTGGCGCAGAATAAGCTCAATGCATGGGCCCGGACCACACCGGGCGCCGTTCACCATGTTGAGAGCCCCCGATGAAAGTGTCCACCCGGCTGATCGTCCTGGTCAGCGCCTCCCTTGCCGCGCTTGCCATACTCGGCACCCTGAGCCTGCACAACCTGCACCTGGCGCTGCTGCACAACCGCGAAGCGCAAATCACCAACATGCTGGTGATGGGCGAGCATTTGGCGGCCCACTACTACGACAAGCAGCAAAAAGGCGAGCTGACCCAGGAGCAGGCCCAGGCCGCCGCCAAGGAAGCCCTGTCCCAGCTGAACAACAAGGGCAAGAGCTATTATTGGGTACGCCTGCCCAGCGGCCTGAACCTGGTGCATGCCAATCCCAAGAACATCGGCACCATCGCCCTCGGCCAGACCATGGACGGGCGTCCGGACGCCGTGGCCTACCGGGAGGAATGGACCAAGGGGCCGGTGGCGCTGGTGCAAATGAAGACCAAGCATCCCGCCACCGGACAGATGGCCCCCAAGCTTAACGGCGTGATCGAATTCAAGCCCTGGGACTGGTGGATCGGCACCGGCTTTTTCAGTGACGACATCGATGAAACATACTGGGAAGAGGCGCGCCGCCAGATCGGCTTTTTCGCCGTTGCGCTGGCCATCATTTCCGTGCTCGGCTGGCGCCTGATCCGCTCGATCACGGGCGTGCTGGGCGGCGACCCCGCCTACGCGGCCGCCGTCACCCGCCGCATCGCCGGCAAGGACTTGTCGGAGCCGGTGGCGCTGGAAGGCGTGGCCAAGGACAGTCTGCTGCATGCGATCGGCAATATGCAGCAGGAACTGGCCGGTACCGTGCGCGGGATTCGTGGTCACGCCGCCACCATCGCCGACTCGTCGCGTCAGATCGCCACCGGCAATATGGATTTGTCGGCCCGCACCGAATCGCAGGCCAGCGCGCTGGAACAAACGGCGGCCGCGATGGAAGAGCTGACCGGGGCCGTGCGCATCAATGCCGAGCACGCCCAGCAAGCCAACGAGCTGGCCGTCAAGGCCACCGCCGCCGCGCGCGACGGCGGCGCGGTCATGAGCGAGGTGGTGCGCACCATGGACGCCATCGAAGAATCCTCCAGGCGCATTGCCGACATCATCAGCGTGATCGACGGCATCGCCTTCCAGACCAATATCCTGGCGCTCAACGCGGCCGTCGAGGCGGCGCGCGCGGGCGAGCAGGGCCGCGGCTTTGCCGTGGTGGCGGCCGAGGTGCGCAGCCTGGCGCAGCGTTCGGCCAGCGCGGCCAGCGAAATCAAGGGCCTGATCGGCGCTTCCGTGACCCAGGTGGGCAACGGCAGCCGCCTAGTGGGGCAGGCCGGCGGCGCCATGGACGCCATCGTCGGCTCGATCAGCCAGGTCAGCACCATCATTGGCGAGATTTCCTCCGCCAGCGCCGAACAGACCCAGGGGATCGAGCAGGTCAACCAGGCCATTGCCGGCATGGACGACACGACCCAGCAGAACGCCGCCCTGGTCGAAGAAGCCGCCGCCAGCACCCAGTCGCTGCAGCAGCTGGCCCATGAACTGGCGGAACTGGTGGCCGTGTTCCGGCTGGAAGCCCAGAGCGCCGCGCCCGCGTCCACGTCCACGTCCACGCGGGCCCGTCCTGCACGCACGAAATTGAGCCTGCCCGCCTGAGGCAGGTCTTGTTCCTCGGCGGCGTCCGCCGCCGTGCTGGGTGAGCCCACGGCTCACCCATTCCTCCACGCTGCGCTGCGGCCCCCCGTGTGGTCCGCTGCCTTCGGCAGCACGTATTCGACTGCACATCCGCAGCGCTACTGCGTGGGCGCCACCTCCTTCGACATCCCTTCTCCGCCCGGCCGCTGCCGGGCGCAGCGCATGCGCATGCGCCACCGCACGCCAGCGGCTTGAAGCCGGGGCGGTCAGGCCGTCGCTGGCCCGGCGGCCCCATACAGCGCGGTTACATCTGCCGGACTAAGGTGACGGCGCCAACGCGTTGAAGCGTGCTGGAGTCGCCGCCAATGAGTTCAAATCTTGGACAAAGCCGATTTCAGGTCTTCTACAGACGAATGGTTGCGGCCTGAATAGTCGCCCGGGACTTCCAGAATGTTGCCATTTTGATCGGTGAATACAACAATGCCGTAATGATTGTCCACGTCATCAAATCCGATAAGCTTCACTGATGCATCTTTCTTCAGTTCGCCCACATCCATGAGTACTCTGTACTCTTCATTTGCTTGCATGTTCAGCTCACGCAGCAGCCATGAGTCGTAGAAGATGTAGTCAGATAGCTTTCTCATTGTGCGCATCTCCCAAGATTCCTGTGTCTGAATATGCAAGGAGGGCTGGTGCTGGGGGCGCCCCTTGATGTGGTATCGTTGGCGAATGTGACATCCAAACCAATCGTTACCAAGAGGGCTACCATGAACTTTCCGAACGAAGCCACATTCAACGATAGGCTTGCCATGCTGGCGAGTACCTTTAGCCATCGCCTGGGGCCGATGGTCTTGCTGGCAGCGCTGTTCGGTGCCCGGGACAGCGGGCCCCTGCACTGGTTCTGGACAGTCGTCGCCGCCTGGATCGTGTTCGAAGCGCTCAACAAGCTGTATTTTTCCCGCGCAAAATCCCAGTCCGGCGGCTGAGGTGGTTTCTGGGTCGTAGCCGTCATCGGCAGCAGGGCAATCTGGTTTAACGATATCGAGGACGGGTTTAACTGTTCTTCGTACATCGCGGCCGGCAAGCTTTCGGAGTATTCCTGTAACGAGGATGAACTCGAGCTGGCAGTGCAGAATGTGCTAGGCATCATCGAGACGGGCGTGGATTCAGCTGCAAGATGCGCCGCGCCGAGGCCCGGAGCGTGGCGGGCGGGATAACACCCCCAAGATACCCGTCGAAGGTCACTGCTCGATCCGCTTGTATTCCATTGGTCCGCCGCCCGTGACGACCCGGATTTTTCCAAGGGATACGGCAGTGATGTCCGCATTGAACACCGGTCGCATAGGTTCCGACAACGCCGACATCAGCCGCGAGTCGCGCGCGTGGCCATGCGCGTCATCTGAAGCACGTCGGTCGCAGCCGACGACTATGTTGAACGGTGAGTGCGCTGGTCTACCCCAACTGAACGGGGATCGTGTTGAGTGTGGGCGTACTGCACGGCTCCTCGTCAAAGGCGATATCGCCCAGCGGATTGGCCACGCCATCCGTTTCCAGGCTGGTGAAGCCGAACAGATCGCGGTCCATCAGGTGCGAGGGCACCACGGTCGATAGCGCCGAGAAGATATTGTCCACGCGCCCCGGATGCTTCTTTTCCCATTCGCGCATCAAGGCCTTGATCTGCTTGCGCTGCAGGTTTTCCTGCGAGCCGCACAGGTCGCACGGGATGATCGGGAACTGCTTGACCTCGGCGTAGCGCTCGGTATCGGCTTCCTTCACGTAGGCCAGCGGACGGATCACCATGTGCTTGCCGTCGTCCGACACCAGCTTGGCCGGCATGCCTTTCAGCTTCCCGCCGAAGAACATGTTCAGGAAGAAGGTCTCAAGGATGTCGTCGCGGTGGTGGCCGAGGGCGATCTTGTTGCAGCCGAGTTCATCGGCCACGCGGTACAGGATGCCACGGCGCAGGCGCGAGCACAGCGAGCAGGTGGTCTTGCCTTCCGGGATCAGGCGCTTGACGATGCTGTAGGTGTCCTGGTTTTCGATGTGGAAGGGCACGCCCAATTTCTCGAGGTAGGCCGGCAGCACGTCGGCCGGGAAGTTGGGCTGCTTCTGGTCGAGGTTGACGGCCACCAGCTCGAACCGGATCGGTGCGCGCTCGCGCAGCGTCATCAAAATGTCCAGCAGGGCGTAGCTGTCCTTGCCGCCGGACAGGCACACCATGACCTTGTCGCCTTCCTCGATCATGTTGAAGTCGCCGATGGCCTGGCCGACCAGGCGGCACAGGCGCTTGTGCAGCTTGTTGTTTTCGTAGGCGGCCTTGTCGTCGCCGCGCTGCGGGTTGTCGATCACTGCATTCATACCGTTTCCTTCACCTGGAACACTTCCACGCCCACGCCTTCGCAGTCCGGGTACACGTCCGGCTTCATGGTCGAGACGCGCACGGCGCGCACCTGCGGGTGGGCCAGCATGGCGCGCACCACGTCGTCGCACAGGGTCTCCTGCAGGTGCACGTGGCCTTGCGCCATGCGGCGCGCGATGGTTTCGCGCATGAAGTCGTAGTCGACCACTTCGTTCAGCTGGTCGTCCTTGGGGGTGGACAGCGCCAGCGGAATGTACAGGTCGACGTTGATCAGCACCCGCTGCTCGCCTTTCTTTTCGAAGTCGTGCACGCCGATGTTGATCATGACTTCATAGTTACGCAGGAACAGGCGGCGGCAATCGGCCAGCTTGGGGTGGGTGAGAGCGGACAGCATAAGGGAAGCTTTCTTGAGGGAGAGTTACTGGCTTACTGGGTAAGGAACATGACGTCGCGCGCCAGCGGCATCAGGTGCTGGCCGCCATCGACCAGCAGGGTGGTGCCGGTGATCGCCTTGGCGCTGGCCAGGTAGCAGACGGCGTCGGCGATGTCCTTCGGTTCGCTGGAGCGCCGCAGCGGCGTGGCCTGGTGGGCTTGCGCGAAGCCTGCCTCGCTCTGGTCGCCCGAGACCATCGTCAGGCCGGGCGACACCCCGACCACCCGTACGCGCGGCGCAAGCGCCTGGGCCAGCATGGTGGTGGCGGTTTTCAGGGCGGCCTTGGACAGGGTGTAGGACAGGAAGTCCGGGTTCAGGTTGTCGAGCTTCTGGTCGAGCAGGTTGATGACGACCGCCTGGCTGCCCTCCGGGGTGGCGGCGTGCAGGCGCTGGGCCAAGAGCAGCGGGGCGCTGACGTTGGCTTGCATCAGGCGCTCCAGCAGGGCGGGGGCGAACTCGGTGGCGCTGTCGAATTCGAACAGGGACGCATTGTTGACCACGCAGCCGATCGGCCCCAGCGCGTCAATCGCGCGGTCCAGCAGGGCGCCGGTGGTGGCGGCGTCGTTCAGGTCGCACTGCAGGGCGGCGGCGCGCCGGCCCAGCGCGCGGATGGCCGCCACCGTCGCTTGCGCTTCGGCCTCGGAATGGCGGTAATGCACGGCCACATCCCAGCCGGCCTGGGCCAGGCCAAGCGCGATGGCGCGGCCGATCCGCCGGCCGGCGCCCGTGACGAGGGCGGTCTTCACTGTTGACGAGGGCTGCGAGGTATGCATAGGCTGTCGTTGGTTCTCTGATATGGCTACAATGCCGGAATGTCTCTACCCGTACCCGATCCGGACGCGCTGGCCGCGTCGCACGCGCTCTCCCGCAGCATCGCCGAAGAAATCGCCCGCCACGATGGCGCGATCCCGTTTTCCCGTTTCATGGAAATGGCGCTGTATGCGCCCCGCCTGGGGTATTACAGCGGCGGCGCGGCCAAGCTGGGCCAGGCCGGCGACTTCACCACCGCGCCCGAGCTCTCCAGCCTGTACGGCGCGGCCCTGGCGCACACGGCAGCCGCTATTATCGCCCAAAGTGCGCCCAACATTCTCGAATTCGGGGCCGGCACCGGCAAGCTGGCCCGGGATGTGCTCACCGAACTGGCCGCCCAAGGGATCGAACTCGACAATTACTTCATCATCGAGCTGTCGGGCGAACTGCGCGCGCGCCAGCAGGAAGCGCTGCGCGACTTTTCCCAGGTGCGCTGGCTGGACGATTTTCCCGCTGCGTTCAGCGGCGTGGTGCTGGCCAATGAGGTGCTGGACGCCATTCCGGTGAACCTGGTGCAGAAGGGCGCGGACGGCTGGACGGAGTCGATGGTGACGGTGCGCGATGGCGAGTTCGCCTTCGAGGCGCGTCCCCTGGCCCCCGCGCTGGCCGCCCAGCTGGCGCGCCAGGTGCCGGATGCGGATGCGCTGCCGGAGGGCTACCTGACCGAACTGCATCCGCTCGGCTGCGCCTTCATGGCCTCGCTGGCGCGCATGCTCGGCCAGGGCAAGGGCGCGGCCATCCTGGTCGACTACGGCTTCCCGGCGCACGAGTACTACCACCCGCAGCGCGAGACCGGCACGGTAATGTGCCACTACCGCCACCATGCCCATCCGGAGCCCTTCTATCTGCCGGGCCTGCAGGACATCACCGCCCACGTGGACTTCACCGCGATGGCGCTGGCGGCGCAGGAGGGCGGCATCGAGGTGCTGGCCTACATGAGCCAGGCGACCTTCCTGCTGGCGGCCGGCATTGGCGAATTGCTGCTGAGGTTTGACCCGGCCGATGCGAAGCATTACCTGCCGCAGGCGAACGCCGTGCAGAAGCTGCTGTCGCCGGCCGAAATGGGCGAACTCTTCAAGGTGCTGGTGGTGGGCCACGGCGTCACGCTGCCGGCGCCAATCGTGCGCGCCGACCGCACCGAGCGGTTGTAGACTTGCCAGCAATCTTGCGGTGTGGATAGACGTGCGGATATGATCCAGCGCGGGGTGCGGTATCGCCGTTTGGCCGTCCACCCGCGCGGATGGGCTATCATGAGACGATCGCCTTGCCCGCAGTGCTGGCAGTATCAGTGCTGACAGTATCTTTAATCCGATGACCTTTCCATGGCCAAGATTCACACCCACTACGACAATCTGAAGGTAGCGCGCGGCGCCCCTGCGGAGGTCATTCGTGCGGCCTACAAGGTTCTCAGCCAGAAATACCACCCCGACAAGAATCCCGGCGACGAGAAGGCCGCGCGCATCATGGCCATCATCAACACGGCCTACAACACGCTGTCGGATCCGGTGCGCCGGCGCGAGCACGACGACTGGATCGCCGCCGAGGAATGGGAAATCAACTGGCTGGAAAGCACGCGGCTGGAAGATGGCCGGCCGGGCAGCGAGCTGGCGGCCCAGCAGTGGGAAGACCCGTACAAGGAAGCGCCGCCCGCGCACAAGCAATTGCTGCACGATCCGCGCTGGTGGGGCGCCATGGCGCTGTGCCTGGTTCTCGGCGGGGTGGTGGGGGCGCTGCTGATGGGGCAAGCGCGGGTGATGCCGGTGGCGCTGGCCAGCGCCATGCCGCGCACCGAAGCGCGTCCCGCGCCGGGACGGGACGAACGCAACGATCCCTGGGCGGTGGCGCGGGTGCAGACGGCCGAGAGCACCCGGCTGCCGGCCGACATCAAGGCGCTCGGCATCGTGCAGTTCGTGGTGCCGGCGCGCGCGCCGGATTGCGAACATGAACTGCATGCGCTGGTTGCGCCGAATGGCGAGCCGTGGCCGGCGCAGTCCGGCTACGTGGATGGGTTCCCGGTGGGGAACCAGGGACGGGAAGTGGAAATCCTGGTGGACAACACCGCGAACGGCTCGCCCGTGCTGGTCAAGGTGTACGACCTGGACCGCCGCTCGAACGTGCGCCACGTGTATGTGCTGGCGCGCGACAGCATGACGATCGATAAGCTGGCCGCCGGCAAGTACGAAGTGCGCTACCAGAACATCGAAGTGGGCGGCAACAAGGCCGACTGCATGGTGCGCGCCAAGCGCGCCACCCTGGCGGCCGAGGCGGCGCGCTAAGGCGCCATCCGAAGCCTAGGCGCCGACCGAGTCGATCAAGCCCATTTCACTCGACGACATCAGCTTGTCGATATCGATCAGGATGAGCATGCGCTCGTCCACCGTGCCCAGGCCCATCAGGTAGTCCGAATTGAAGGCCGTGCCCATTTCCGGCGCCGGCTTGATCTGCTCGGCGGTGAGCGTCGTCACGTCCGACACGCTGTCGACCACCATCCCCATGATGCGCCCGCCGATGTTCAGGATGATCACCACCGTGAACTGGTCGTAGGTGGGGGTGCCGAGGTTGAACTTGATGCGCATGTCGACCACGGGGATGATGATCCCGCGCAGGTTGATCACCCCCTTGATGAATTCGGGCGCATTGGCGATGCGGGTGACGGCTTCGTAGCCGCGGATCTCCTGCACCTTGAGGATGTCGATCCCGTACTCTTCCGAGCCGAGCGTAAAGGCGAGGAACTCGCGGCCGCTGCCGTCGCGGGCGGCGGCGCTGGCGCTCTGGATGGCGCTGTTGGTGACGCTGTTAAGGGACATGATGGGCGGTCCTTCTCGAGAAGCTGGGATGGCGTGGATGGTGGGTGAAGCGTAGCAGACTCTCCGCCCGAAAACGAGCCATCCGAATGTTGCTCTGCGTAAAAATTCCACACTGTGATCACGGCTGCAACAAAGGCTCGCCCGATCGTGATTTTCCTGGCAAGTTCCTGATCTTTTTGACAGCAGGGTTGTCGCATCCGCGCATCGAAAGCGCATGAAATCGGGTGTGGGCACCTCTTGTTGGGGGCCCCGTTTAACTTTTTTGGTTCCCAGCCGTAATATACTCACCAATTATTGCTTCACGGAATTATCGCTGTGCGGAGTGCGCGAAAGGTGCAGCCGCAATCGCGTACGGTGACTGGACCCAGCTATGAACCAACTCGACGGCCTTACCGCGATGATCATCGAGCCGCATGCCGGCATGCGCGCGAGCATCCACAACATGCTCAACCTGTGCGGGCTGACGCGGATCGACCATGCCGGCAGTTCCAACAACGCCATCAAGCACCTGGGCCTGAAAAGCTTCGACCTGATCCTGTGCGAATACGACCTGGACGGCGGCCAGGACGGCCAGCAGCTGCTGGAAGACCTGCGTCACCACAAGCTGATCAGCCTGTCGACCATGTTCTTCATGGTTACGGCCGAGGGCAACTACGGCAAGGTGGTGAGCGCGGCCGAACTGGCGCCCACCGACTACATCCTGAAACCCTTCACGGCCGACCGCCTGCTCGAACGCATCGCCCGCGCGCTGGACAAGCGCAACGTCTTCATGCAGGTGTACCAGCTGATGGAAATGGGCGCCCAGCGCGATGCCATCGAGGCCTGCATCGAAGGCGTGCGCGCTCATCCGCGCTACGCGGTGGACTTCCTGCGCCTGCGCGCCGAGCTGCACATGTTCCTGGGCGAGCCGACCGAGGCCGAGCCGATCTACCAGCAACTGGTGGAAGCCAAGGCCATCGCGTGGGCGCGCCTGGGCCTGGCCAAGACCCTGTTCATGCGCGAACGCTACCACGAGGCGCAAGCCATGCTGGAAGAGCTGGTCGACTCCAACAAGAAATTCGTCGACGCCTATGACTGGTTGGCGCGCACCCACGCGGCCGTGGGCGAACTGGCCAAGTCGCAGCAAGTGCTGGCCGATGCGGTGGCGGTCTCGCCCCATGCGGTGCGGCGCCTGCGCAAGCTGGGCGAAACGGCGATGGAAACGGGCGACACCGGCACCGCCGAGAAGGTGCTGAAACAGGTGGTCAGCAAGGCCAAGTATTCGGAGTTTCGCGACCCGGAAGACCACGTCAAGCTGGTGCAGACGCTGGTGAAGAAGGGCGACCCGGTGCAGGCCGCCGCCGTGATCCGCGACCTCGACAAATCGATGGGCGGGCAGAAGCACACGGCCGCCTGCAGCGCGATTTCCTCGGCCATGGTGCACGAATACACCGGCAATGAAGCGCGCCTGAACGATGCGCTGACGGCCGCGCTGGAAGCCTGCAAGGACGCCGTCGGCCTGTCGGCCGACCTGAAGATGGAACTGGCGCGCACCTGCCTGCAGAACAACCGGGAAGAGGGCGCGGCCGAGGTGATGCGCGAAGTGATGCGCAACGCCCCCAACAACGCTGCCATGGCGCGCGCCATGAGCGTGTTCGAGGATGTCGGCCGGGGCGAACTGGCCAGGACGCTGGCGCAGGAAGCGCGCCAGGCGGTGGTGGACCTGGTGGCCGCCGGCGCCAGTAAGGCCAAGGAAGGCGACTTCCGCGGCGCGGTGACGCTGATGGTCGAAGCGGTGGGCAAGCTGCCGGACAATCCCCAGGTGGTGTTCAATGCCGCCCTGGCCGTGCTCAAGTGCCTGGAAAACGCCGGCTGGGACGAGCGCCTGGGCCAGTACGCCATTGGCCTCATCGACACCGTGCGCCGGCTCGACCCGGTCAACCCGAAACTGCCGGCGCTGGCCGGCCTGCATCAGCAGAT
>JBKHWY010000090.1:0-11768 GCA_046566285.1 Gammaproteobacteria bacterium
CTTGGCATTGCGCACGGCCGTCTTCAGTACGTCCGCCTTGTAGGCGCGCCCGTTCACCGCCACGACCGTCGTACCCGCCGCCAGCCCGGCGCGAAATGCCACGCCATCCCACAGCACGGCGTCGATCACGCCATCCTGCTTGACGGTCAGCCCCAGCGAATAGCTGAACTCAGTGGAGCGGTTGCGCTCTTCCACCGCCTTGATGTAGTCGGTCGGCGTATCGGTATAGACCAGCTTCCAGCCGGCCCGCGCCAGGCCGTCGAGCGGCGCGCCCGGCCCATGGCTTTCCAGCCGCGTGCGCAGGTAGCCGGCCCAGTCGTACGGCTGCACCCCGGCCAGCGCCGCCACCACGTCCTCGAAGCGATAGGTGGCCGGGCCCAGGCTGCCGTCGTCGATGCCGAAAAAGGCGCGCGCGACATCGTCCAGCGAGCGCTTGCCGCCGGACAGTTCGCGGATGCGCGTGTCCACGTCCAGCCAGACCAGCATGCCTTCGACGTAGTAATCCTCGCTGCGTTGCCAGCTGCTCCAGCCGATCGAACGGCGCGCCTGGATGATCGGATCGTTCACGATGTCCTGCAGCGCGCGCCAGCTGCGCCCCTGCGCCGTGTCGTAGCGCGCCGCGCTGGCAGCCAGCGCATCGCGCATGCCGCCCGCCGACACCAGGCCGGAGCGCGCTGCCAGCACCTGGCCCCAGTATTGGGTTTGGCCTTCGTACACCCACAACAGGCTGTTTTGCAGCGGCACGTTGAAGTTGGCCACGGCCTGGTCGAGCGGACGGCGGAACTTGCCGTTCCAGGAGTGCGCGAATTCATGCGCCAGCAGATCGCGTCCCAATTCGCCCTTGGCCCAGTCGGTGAAGTAGCCCGGCTTGACCCCGTTCTCGCTGGACTGGTGATGCTCGCGCCCGATGCCGCCGAATTCGTCCGACAGGGCAAGCAGGAAATCGTAGTGCTTGTAGTGGCGCGCGCCGAACAGCTTGATGGCCTGCTTGACGACCGCGCGGTGCACCTCGATCTGTTCGGCCTTCGCGTCCAGGCTTTCCGGCGTGTCGGCCACCACGTTCAGGCGCACCGGCGCGCGCGCATCCGTGTCCAGCTCGAAGCGCTTGAAGTGGCGGCCGGCAAACAAGGGCGAATCGACCAGCGTTTCCAGGTCCAGCGGCTTGAATTGCACCACATTGCCCGCCACCTCGGCCGTCTCCAGCGCCGTGCCGTATTGCCAGCCTTGCGGCAGCGTCAGGGTCGGCTGCACCGTGATGCGCCGGCTGGCATACCCGGCCGGATACAGGGTCAGGGCCTGCCACTGCACACCCAGCATGTCGGCCGTCATGGTGATGCGGCCCTGGCCGGTTTCGAGCGGCGACAAAAACTGGTACTCGGCCACCAGGGTAGTCACGCCTGCCGGCACGGTGAGGTGGAAGGCGTGGACCTGCACCGGATCGCGGGTCCATTCGATGCGCTGGCCGTTCGCCGTGAAGGTCAGCCCGGCCAGCTGGTTGAGCGGATTGCTGGGACCGTGGTTGCCATGCACCCACTGGGGATACAGCAGGGTGAGGGGGCCGGCCGTCACCGGCAGCTCGGCGCGCACGCGAAAGATCTGCTGGCCCACATTGGTGGCGTCCACCGCCAGCCGGAGGGTGCCGGGATAAGGCTGGCCGACCGGGGGCGGCACGTCGGCGCGCGCGGCCAGCGACAGCGACAGGCAGGCAGCAACAATCAGGGAGCAAAGCGGAGATGTGTTCATCGGGACGAAGGCTAAGGACGACGGCAAGGGAAGCGGAACGGCGCGGCGAAAAATGCTCGGCGCAGTCTACCACCTCGCTGAATTTTTTTCGGTAACCCGTGCGTAAAAACGTGTTTTTGCAGCCCTTGAAAACCGGGGGGAGTGCCAATAGATTGGACTCAACGGATGCTCCACGGAGGTCCGTCAACTTATCGCTTAACTTGAAAAGGATATTTAATCATGCGTACTTTTGACCTGACTCCCCTGTATCGTTCCGCTATCGGTTTTGACCGTCTGGCCAGCCTGCTCGAGCAGCGCGCCGACGCCCAGCCCAGCTACCCGCCGTACAACATCGAACTGGTCAGCGAAGACCAGTATCGGATCGTGATGGCGCTGGCCGGCTTCAACCGTTCGGAAATCGAGATCATCGCCGAGCGCGACTCGCTGCAAGTGGTGGGCCGCAAGCAGCGCGACGAGCAGCAGCGCACCTATCTGCACCGCGGCATCGCTGCGCGCGATTTTGAACAGCGCTTCCAGCTGGCCAATCACGTGAAGGTCACCACGGCCTCGTTCGACAACGGCATGCTGACCATCGAGCTGGTACGTGAAGTGCCGGAAGCGCTCAAGCCGCGCAAGATCGCCATCGACGGTGGCGACACGACCAACGTGCAGGCGCTGGAACAACGCCAGGCCGCTTAAACGCGCGGGCTAGGTAGATCAACGGGGCGCCCGCAGTCTGGGGCGCCCCGTTCGCATTTTCACGCCCTTTTTTTCGGCGCGTGCAACGCCGTGCACACGAGACCCAGCCGGCCGCGTCATTAAGAAAATCCTAAGTCTGCTCCAGCATCATGAACTCACGGAATACCTCATCGAATCAGGAGTACGTCATGCAAACCCAAGGTGCGATCACCGCCATCACCGCCAAGCGTCTCATGCTGGCATTGGCTGCCGCCGGCGTCATTGGTGGCGCGGTACGTGCGATTGCCGTCAACCATAGCAACGCCGTGGCGTCCAGCGCGCCGGCCGCCTCCGCATCACCAGCAACCCCGGCGGCCCCGCTGCCACTGGCCGCCACCGCACCCGCAGCGGCGCCCGGCGCCATCGCCGCCGGCGTGACCCTGCCGGACTTCACCCAGATCGTCTCGCGCAATGGCCCGGCCGTGGTCAATGTGCAGGTGGTCGGCAGCGCGCGCGCGCCGGTCGGCCCGCAGGGCATTCCCGAGGACGATCCATTTTTCGAGTTCTTCCGCCGCTTCCAGGGACCGCAGCGCATGCCGCGCGGCCAGCAGCGCGAGACTCCCGTTTTTGGCGCCGGTTCCGGGTTCATCATCAGCCCGGACGGTGTCATCCTGACGAACGCGCACGTGGTGCGCGATGCCAAGGACGTCACGGTCAAGCTGCAGGACCGGCGCGAATACCGCGCCCGCGTGCTGGGCTCCGATCCCAAGACCGACGTGGCCGTATTGAAGATCGACGCGAAGAACCTGCCGGTGGTCCCGATCGGCAAATCGAGCGACCTGAAAGTGGGCGAGTGGGTGCTGGCCATCGGCTCCCCGTTTGGCCTGGAAAGCAGCGTGACGGCGGGCGTGGTCAGCGCCAAGGGCCGTTCGCTGCCGGGCGAAGACGGCGCCGTGCCGTTCATCCAGACCGACGTGGCGGTCAACCCCGGTAACTCGGGCGGCCCGCTGTTCAACGCGCGCGGCGAAGTGGTGGGCATCAATTCGCAGATCTACAGCCAGACCGGCGGCTACATGGGCCTGTCGTTCGCCATTCCGATCGACGTGGCCTACCGCATCAAGGACCAGCTGGTCGCCACCGGCAAGGTGCAGCACGCCAAGCTGGGCATCGCGATCCAGGAAGTGAACCAGGGCTTTGCCGACTCGTTCAAGCTGGAGTCGCCCGAAGGCGCGCTGGTGTCGAACGTGGAGCGCGGCGGCGCGGCCGACCGGGCCGGCATCAAGACCGGCGACGTGATCCGCAAGCTCAATGGCCAGCCCATCGTGGCGGCCGGCGACCTGCCTGCCATGCTGAGCGTGGCCCGGCCGGGCGACAAGGTGGTGCTGGACGTCTGGCGCGACGGGAAGATCGTGCGCCTGGACGCCAAGCTGGCCAGCGTCAGCGACAAGCCGGATCTGGCCGAGCGCGACGACGGCAATGCCGACAACAGCGCACGCCTGGGCCTGGCCCTGCGTCCGCTCGATCCCAACGAACGGCGCCAGGCCGGCCTGCCCGCGGGCCTGGTGATCGAGGACGCCGCCGGCGCGGCCCTCTCGGCCGGGGTGCAACCGGGTGACGTGCTATTGTCGGTCAATGGCCGGCCCGTGACCTCGGTGGCCCAGGTGCGCGACGTGGTGGGCAAGGCCAACAAGTCGGTCGCCTTGCTGATCCAGCGCGGGAGTGACAAAATCTTCATTCCGGTGCGGATCGGTTGATCGGGCCCAGGCTTGAACTGACGGAGCTTGTGTCTGCCGCCACCGGCACTTATCGAGAAACGGGGATGTGATGCGGTTACTGCTGGTGGAAGACGACACGATGATCGGAGAAGTAGTGCTCGACCTGCTCCGGGCCGAGCACTACGCCGTGGACTGGGTCAAGGATGGCGAGATGGCCGACACGGCCCTCCTGCAATCGCAAAGCTATGACCTGGTCCTCCTGGACCTGGGCCTGCCGAGGAAGGATGGCCTGGACGTGCTGCGCGCCATGCGCGCCCGGAAGGACCGCACCCCGGTCCTGATCGCCACCGCGCGCGACTCGGTCGAGCAGCGCATCGCCGGCCTGGACGCCGGCGCCGACGACTACGTGCTCAAACCCTACGACCTGGACGAACTGCTGGCGCGCATCCGCGCCTTGCTGCGCCGCGCCGCCGGGCGCGCCGAACCGGTCTTCGAATACAACAACATCCACATCTTCCCGGCCACCCGGGAAGTCACCGCCAACGGCGCCCCGGTGACGCTGTCGGCGCGCGAATGGGCCGTGCTCGAAGCGCTGATCGCCCGCCCGGGCGCCGTGCTTTCGCGCGCCCAGCTGGAAGAAAAGCTGTACAGCTGGCGCGATGAAGTGAGCAGCAATGCAGTCGAAGTGTATATCCATGGCCTGCGCAAGAAGCTGGGCAGTGACCTGATCCAGAACGTCCGCGGGGTCGGTTACATGGTACCGAAGCGATGAACCTGTCCCACTCGCTGCGCGGGCGCCTGCTGTGGTTCCTGCTGGCGGCCATCACCATCGTCGCCGTGGCCCAGGCGTCGATCGCCTACCGCGCGGCCCTGCGCGACGCCGACGAGATCTTCGACTACCACATGCGCCAGATGGCGCTGTCGCTGCGCTCGAACACCCCGCTGTCGAACACCGAGTCGAAAGCCACGGCCGATGCCGCCGACGAGAGCAACGAGATGATGGTGCAGGTGTGGACGCCGGACGGCGTGCAGGTGTTCCGCACGCTCTCGCGCGACAAGCTGCCCCAGCACGCGGTGCTGGGCTTTTCCACGGTACGCGCCAACAAGACCACCTACCGCATCTTCTCGGTGCAAACGCCCACCCAGATCGTGCAGGTGGCGCAGGACATGGCCGTGCGCCGCAACATGGCCGGCAACCTGGCGCTGCGCACGGTGGCGCCGATCGCGGTGATGATGCCGATCCTGATGCTGGTGGTGTGGTGGGTGGTGAGCGGTTCGCTGGAACCGGTCTCGCGCGTGCGCACCCAGGTGGCCTCGCGCCAGGCCGACGACCTTTCGCCGGTGTCCGAAGCCGACCTGCCCGACGAAGTGCTGCCCCTGGTGCACGAATTGAACCTGCTGTTCGGGCGCGTGCGCACGGCCTTCGACGCCCAGCAGAATTTCGTCGCCGATGCGGCGCATGAATTGCGCACCCCGCTGGCCGCGCTCAAGCTGCAGGTGACCAGCCTGTCGCGCGCCTCCACCGACGACGCCCGCCAGGTCGCCATCGCGCGCCTGTCGGCCGGCATCGAGCGCGCCACCCGGCTGGTCGAGCAATTGCTGGTGCTGGCCCGCCAGGAAGCCAATGGCGACGGCGAACTCAAGACTCAGCCGGTGCGCCTCGATGAACTGGGGCGGCGCGCCGTGGCCGACATGGCCGCCGCCGCGCAGCACAAGGAGATCGACCTGGGCCTGGACCGCGACGACGCCGCCAGCGTGGACGGCCAGCCGGGCGCGCTGGCCATCCTGGTGCGCAACCTGATCGACAACGCCATCAAGTACACGCCGGCCGGCGGCACCGTGGATGTGGAGATCGTCAACGACGAACGCGGCGTGTGCCTGTGCGTGGAGGACAGCGGGCCGGGCATCCCGCCTGAAGAACGCGAACGGGTGTTCGACCGCTTCTACCGCATCGCCGGCAGCGAAGCGAGCGGCAGCGGCCTGGGGATGGCGATCATCAAGGCCATCGCCGACCGCCATGGCGCCACCATCACGCTGGACCAGTCCGAGCGCCTGGGCGGCCTGCGCATCACCGTGCACTTCCCGCCGCCGCCCAAGAGCGCGCTGCCGGCGGCGGCTTAAGGTCCGCGCCGGCTTACTCCGCTTACTTGCCCTTGATGATGGCCTGCAGCAGCACGAAGCATTCGTGCTCGATGCCCGGTTCCGCATCGGCCAGGGCCTTGCTGGCTTTCAGGTATTCGGGGCGCTTCAATTCCTTTTTCTCGGCCGCCGTCGGCACCGGCCCCTGCTGGCCCAGCATCACGCGCGGGCCGCTGTTGTACTTCTCCTTGAGCACCTTCTGGCCGAAGCTGGAGCCATAAAAGCGCGTCATCTCGGCCGCCGTTTCCGCCGAGACGAGCTTGGCCACCGGGGCCGCCAGGCGCTGGTGAATCACGGCGGCGGGCACTTTGTCGAGCTTGTCGAACACCGCCTTGCGCTGCGCCTCGCTGTTGTAGCGGCTGGCCGACGCGGTGCTGCGCATCAGCTTCTCGGCCTGCATCGCGGCCAGCAGGTCCTGCACGGCCTTCACGTGCTCGGCCTTCAAATGAGGATCGTTCGCGGCCGCGGCAGGGGCGGGCGTGGCGGCAAAGGCGGGCGCGCCCAACGCGAACACGGCGCCGAGAACAAGGTGTACTGCCAGTTTCATAAGCTTCCTGTCAAAAAATGCGTTGTGCCGCCGAGCTGTCTTTATCTACGACACACCAAAAACCGTCATCCTGGCGCAGGCCAGGATCCAAAGCGCGTTCGAGCAGAGGCAAATTGTGCCTCTGTGCTAGCGCGCTATGGATCCTGGCCTGCGCCAGGATGACGTCGATAAGTTGCCCAAGTCTTCAAGGAGAGCGGCTTCGGCGCCGCTCCTTGCCAACGTGGAACGTCAGAACTTGTGCCACAGCCGGGCAAAATACGCCGCGCCGTTCAGGCCGAACTGGACCGACTCGTACTTGAAGCCATTGTCCGTTTCCGCCTCGTCCTGCGTGGTCGGCTTGACGTTGAAAATATTCGTCCCGCCCAGCGTGAACTTGGTCCTGTCGCTGAAATTGTAAGTCAAGCTGAGATCGGCCGAGGTTTTGGCCTGGTAGCGCTGGTTTGGCACCGGCGGACCGGACCAGGTGCCCAGCGTCTGCGGGCCGAAATGGATGATCTTGAAGTCCGCGCCGACCTTACCCAGCAGGTACTCGAAGCCCAGCGTGGCCTTGCGGCGCGGGCCGCCCTGTTCGATGAACAGGCGCTCGCGTTCGGACAGCACCACGTCCTCGAAACCGGCCAGCGCCGGCGGGGCTTTCACGCGCGTGACCGCGGTCTTGCTGAAGTTCATGGCCAGGAACGTGTTCAGGCGGCCCGCGCCCAGGGTTGCGCGGTTGGCCAGCGTCAGGTCCAGCCCGCGCGTGGTGGTATCGAGCGAGTTGACGAAGAACTGGGCGGCGCCCACGCCCAGGGTGCCCAGCAGCGGCACGATGGGCTCGAAATTGCTGGGATCGAAGCGGCCCGAGAACACGATGCGGTCGCGGATCTTGATCTGGTACAGGTCCGCCGTGGCCGAGGTGGCCGCGCTCGGCGTCCAGGTGGCGCCCAGGGTCAGGTTGCGCGACTGTTCTTCCTTCAGCGGCGGGATGCCGATCGCGGCGGCCACCTTGCCGCCGCTGGGCGCGAACACCGAGTCCACCGGCTCGCCGTTGACGAATTCGGTGAAGGTCGAGGAGAAGTATTTCTGCTGCAGGGAAGGGGCACGGAAGCCGGTGCTGGCCGAGCCGCGCAGCAGCAGCGTATCCGAGACCTTGTAGGCGGCGGCCAGTTTACCGATGGTGGTCGAGCCGAAGTCGCTGAACTTCTCGAACCGCACCGCGCCCAGGAGCTTGAGGCGGTCGGTGATGTCCGCTTCCAGGTCGAGATAGGCGGCGCGGCTGCGGCGGTCCTGGTCGGTCACGTCGGCCGGCCGAAAGCCGGGGAAGCCCTGGCTGCCCGGCGCGCCGCCGCCCACGCCGTCGGCGTCGATGTACGAACCCGGTTCACCGGCGTAGATCTGGTAGTCCTCGGTGCGGTACTCGGCGCCGAAGGCCACGTTCAGGCCCTTGAATACGCCCTCATAGAACTTGCTGAAGTCGATGTTGGTGGTGCGCTGGCGCGCCGCAAAGCCGCCCGCGTCGAAGCTGGACGGACTCACGCCCGGCCCGCCGGCCAGCAGGTCCGCGTTGGCGATCGAGGCGTTGAGCGTATGCCGGATGGTGTAGTGCATGTCGTTGTAGCCGTAGGTTTGCGAGAGGTCCGCATTCCATTCGCCCAACTTCATCCGATAGCCCACGGTGCCGTAATGGTCTTCGATCTGCGCGTCAATGAAGGGCGCAAAGCCGTTCGGGTACATGGCGGCCGCATTGCGTTCCGGGATGTCTTCCGGACCGCGCCCGAACGCCGCCGACGAGGCGTCGCGCGACTGGGTGCCGGCCGTGAAGTACAGGCGCCCTGGCCCCACCGGAATGTCGCCGTTCAGGTACAGGGTGTTGTTCTGCACCTTGCTGTCGCCGATGGTCCGCAGGCTGCCGGGCGCCGCGCGATTCGAGCGCCCCCGGTCCAGGTATTCCAGGGTCACGCCGACCACGCCGCCGGCCACCGGCACGCCGCAGTAGCTGGAGGCAAGCACGTTCTCGCCATCGCCGGCCGAGTATTGGCCCGCGCCCAGCACGGCTTCGCAGCCCAGCGATTTTTTCAGCTCCACGTTGATGACGCCGGCGATCGCGTCCGAGCCGTACTGCGCCGCCGCGCCATCGCGCAGCACCTGGATGTCCTTCACGGCCAGCAGCGGAATGGCGTTCATGTCGGTGCCGGTATTGCCGCGGTTACGCGCCCCGAAGATATTCACCAGGGCCGTGGTGTGGCGGCGCTTGCCGTTCATGAGCACCAGGGTCTGGTCCGAACCGAGGCCGCGCAGGGCGGCCGAATCGACCAGGTCGGCCCCGTCCGCGCCCGTCTGGCGGGTCGAGTTGAACGAGGGCGAGATGTACGTGAGCGTCTGGGCCAGGTCGAACTGGCCGCCTTGCTCGGCCACGCGCGTCATCGGGATGAAGTCGACCGGCACCGCGGTTTCGGTGGCGGAGGCGGTGGACACGCGGCGCGAACCGACGATGCTCACGCTGGGCACCACGTCGGCGTTGGCATTGGGCGAGGTGGCAGGGGACGACGTGGCGGGCTGCAGTGACTGGGCAAGGGCGCTGGCGCCGGACAGGCCATACAGGCCATAGAGACCCATTAACACGCAACGCCGCAGTGGGGAGATCGAAAGCATGAAGACTCCGGATGGAAGTGAGGGGGCCGTCGTGCCTTGTGGGCAGGATGGCCGTTTCGTTAGTTATGTAATTTTTGCAAGGGCATACTACAGGACGCAGGCGCGCCCGCGACAGGGGAGAAGCATCGACTGTTGTAATTTCAACACTTCCGTTTGCCGACTTTAATCCGGACGTTTGAGGGTGTTGCAGAACGATGAAAGCATTCCTTTGCTGACCCCCAAACCGTCATTCCCGCGCAGGCGGGAATCCATGGCGCGTTCCGTCAGTGAAATCGTTCCACTCTGCGGAAAAGCGCTATGGGTCCCCGCCTCCGCGGGGACGACGTGCTAACAGTTGTGGTGCCAATGGGTACCGCGGGGCTTTCGCAACACCCTTGTTTGCCTGCGCACGCGCCACCATGCCGTGACACGTGAAGCCCCCTACAATGATTGTTTTTTTACTTCCCTTTCAACCGACCACCGGCTCCAGGCCGCGCTCAATGGCACAAATTTATCCAACTGGCTGGCAGGAGATGGCCGTCACCGGCAGCGCCGCCCGCGAAATCGAAACGCTCACCTATCTGCAGGCGCGCCTGGCCGACGCGCCGTACCGCATCTATCACGGCGTGCACTGGACCAATGTGGAAAACGGCTTCTCGGTGTATGGGGAGCTTGCCTTCATCATCGTCGCGCCCAATGGACGGGTGCTGCTGATCGAGCAGAAGGCGGGCTTTCTGAACGAGACGCCGGAAGGCCTGGTCAAGAACTACGAAGGCAAGCCACGCAAGGTACGCAACCACATCATGCGCTCCATCACCGGGCTGAAGGAACGCTTTGGCGGCGAGCTGTCGATCGACTACCTGCTGTACTGCCCGGACTACATCGTCAGGAACCCGCACCTGGCCGGGCTCGATCCGCGCCACATCATCGACGCGGGCAGCAAGAATCGCCTGGCCCAGACCATCCGCGAGATCCTGCCGATCGACGATCCCAAGCCGGGCGAGCAGTTCGAGAAGGTGGCGCGCTTCCTCGGCAACACGCTGTCGGTGCGGCCCGACCCCAGCGCGATGATCGGCAATGCGGCCGAGATGGTCACGCGCCTGTCGGGCGGCTTGGCCACCTGGGCGCACCGGCTGGAGTTTGCGCCGTTCCGCCTGCGCGTGATCGGCACCGCCGGCAGCGGCAAGACCCAGCTGGCGCTGTCCGAATACGCGGCCGCCATCGAGGCCGGCCTGTGTCCGCTGTACGTGTGCTACAACCGTCCGCTGGCCGATCATATCGAGCGCCTGGTGCCCGCTGGCGGCAAGGTCGCCACCTTCCACATGCTGAGCGACGCGTTCCTGCGCGCGCAGGGCCGCACGCCCGACTACGCCGCGCCCGACGTGTGGACGCGCATCGAGGAAGAGATGTCCGGCGCCGACTTGCCCGCCACCTGGAAGTACGACGTGCTGATCGTGGACGAAGGCCAGGACTTTTCCACCGCCTGGCGCGACATCCTGCTGCGCATGCTGAAACCGGAAGGGCGCGCGATCTGGCTGGAAGACCCCAACCAGAACCTGTACGGACGCGCGCCGGTGGCGCTGCCGGGCTGGGTCAAGCTGCACTCGGACACCAACTACCGCAGCCCGCGCCAGATCATCGACATGCTGGCCTCCGTCGGTGCGGTGCAGCCGCCGGTGGAGGCGGGCAGCCCGTTCAAGGGCGCCGACATCGACGAACTGCTCTACCCGGAAGGCGACAGCGAAGCGATGCTGGCGCAAACCCGGCGCGCCGTCACGCTGTGCCTGGGCGCCGGCTTTGCGCGCCAGGACATCGCCATCTGCTCATTCCGGGGACGCGAAAAATCCGCCATCCTGAAGCTCGACCAGCTGAGCGAAGCGCACACGCTCAAGTCCTTCACCGGCCAGTACGACCTGTTCGGCAACCCGGTGTTTCGCGAAGGCGGGCTATTGGCCGAGTCGGTGTACCGCTTCAAGGGGCAGTCGGCGCCCGCCGTGATCTTCACCGAGATCGACTTCGAGCAGATCGACGAACTGGTGCTGCGCAAACTCTTCGTCGGCATGACGCGCGCACGCCTGAAGCTGGTGATGGTGATGAGCGAGCGCGCGTCGCAGCAACTGCTGGACCGGATGTGAGATTACTGCTCGAACTGTGCGTGCAGGGCCAGCAGGCGATTCTGCATGGCGCGTCACTGCGGCAGTGCTGATGGCGGGTGGCGGAAACTGAAGCTCAGGCCATTGGCTGAAAATTGGTGCAGACAGTCGGACATGCAGGCGATATGGGTGCGGACTCGTTGCTCGGCGTCGAACTCGACGTAGGTGCTGGATGATGCGCGGGCGCCGCCCTCCGATGCGCGC
>JBKHWY010000091.1:0-11765 GCA_046566285.1 Gammaproteobacteria bacterium
CCAGGTATAGGGCGACTGGTTCGACGCCAGGTAAGACCCCGAACGATAGGATTCGTTCAGGAAGATGCGGCCCTGGTAGCTGCCGATCGGGTGGGCATAGTCGATGCCGGCGTTGACGATGACCTTCGGCGCGCCGTGCAGCTGGCGGCCGGCGAAGTTGACGATCTGCGCGCTCGAGGTGTCCGGCGCCGTGGTCGAGAAGTCCAGGTAGGTGGCGCGGTTGGCCGAGGCGTTCAGGTTCAGCTTCAGGTTGCGTGTGGCGGCGTAGTTCGCTTCCAGTTCCACCCCGCGCGCACGCACGCCGGGGATATTGCCGAGGAAGGTGCGCAGGCCGCTGGGGCTGGTCAAGTCTTCCACCGTCAGGTTGGCCTGGTAGTCGCGCACGGTGGTCTGGTAGATGTTCACGTTCAAGAGCAGCGAGCGGTTGGCCAGCAGGCTTTTCACGCCCAGTTCATAGTCGCGCGCTTTCTCGGGCCGCACGTTCTGCGGGGTGCCCAGCAAGGGGCCGGAGGCGGTGACGAATTCCACCGCGCCGGACTTTTCGCCCTGCGAGGCCGAGGCGTACAGCATCACGTTGTCCGACACCTTGTAGCTTGGGCTGATCAGCCAGGACAGCGAGTTGGCGCTGATGGCGTCGCCGGCCTTCCAGTCGTACACGCCGCCGGCCCCGCCGATGGCGTTGATGTACAGGGCCTTGGCCGCGTTCCAGGCCGCCAGGTCGGCGGCATTGGCCAGGTCCAGCCCGTACTGGCCGGCGCGCGTGTTGTCCGTGCCGGTGTCGTTGGTCAGCGCCGCGCCATTGCGATCGAGTTCGCGGCGGTTGCGGCCGGTCTTCTTCTCGTGCGTCTCGCGCACGCCGACCGTCAGGGTGGTCTTGTCATCGACGTGCCAGTTCAACTGGCCGAAGGCGGCCACGCTGGTGGTCTTCGGCTCCAGCACGTAGGAGCGGTACACGCCATCCTGCGAGGCGCGCAAGAGGCCCCGATAGCGCGGCGCCGACAGTGCGTTGTACTGGGCATTGCTGGCGTTGAAGGCCCCGGCGTCGGCGCCGTACGCAGTCGGATCGTCGCTGTAGACTTCAGCCTTCAGGGCGTACAGGCCGACCTGATAGTCGATCGCGCGGCCCAGGGGCGAGGACAGGCGCAGCTCTTCGGAATACTGCTTGTTCCACAGCTGCTGGCCGCCGTCGGCGATGTCGAAGCGGGTCACGCCGCCGTTCTTGATGTCGAAGTGCTGGCTGCGGTAGGCGGTGATCGAGGTCAGCGCGTATTCGCCCAGCTGGTAGTTGATTTCGGCCGAGGCGCCGCTCTGGGTGGTGCGCTGGGGGCGCGCCTTGGGGTCTTCGATCTGGTTGTTGCCGAACACGGGCCGATAGGGCGTGCCGTCGGAATTGTTGAAGTAGCTGCGCGCCAGGCGGCTGGCAAAGGTGGTGGTGCGCGCCGGGCCGTCGGCGAAGGTGGCCGGGCCGTTCTCGACCAGCAGCGACTTGTTGCCGTTTTCGGTGGACTGGATCTGGTCGAGGATGATGCGGGCCGAGAGTTCCTTCGATGGGGTCAGCAAAAATTGCAGGCGGCCGCCCACGCGGTTGGTTTCGTTCCAGGTCTCCGGGCCGGACTGCCACACGTTCTTCAGCACGCCATCGCGCTTGTTGATGAAGAACGAGCCCCGGTAGGCCAGCACGCCATCCTGGATCGGGCCGGTGGCCGAGAACTTGCCTTCCAAATCGTGGTAGCTGCCCACGCGTGCTTCGTACACATAGCCCGGCGTGAAGCTGGGCGCCTTGGTGGTGATGTTGATGACGCCCAGCGTGGTGTTCTTGCCCAGCAGGGTGCCTTGCGGGCCGCGGATGACTTCGATGCGGTCCAGGTCGACCCAGTCGGTCCAGTTCTGGCCCACGTAGGAGCTGGCCACGCCATCGACGATCACGCCGACGCTGGGCTCCATGGTGTCGTTGGCGGTATTCTTGCCGATGCCGCGAATCGAGATGCTGGTCTGGCGCGGGTTGGAGCCGAACAGGCCGAGGTTGGGCACTTTCTGCGTCAGGCCCGAGATGCCGACCACGTTGTCGCGTTCCAGGGTGGCGCCGGACACCACCGAAACCGGCACCGGCACGTCCTGGGCGATTTCTTCGCGGTTGCGCGAAGTGACGGTGACGTTGTCGAGGGTGACCACCTCGTCGGCGGGCGCGCCGGCGGCAGCCTCCTGGGCCACGGCGCTGGCGTGCGCGAACAGGGACAGGGCGGCAATGACGGCGGCCGCGCCGGCGCGCAGTTGCAGGCCTTGATGCGGCAGCTGTCGGTGGGCAAACGCTTTATATTGTTTTGACATTCTGTTTTTTCCTTGCTGTGGTAAGTGGGTGTGCTTCCCTTCGCAAGCTTCGTGCCACAGTGCAAGTCGTTGATCCGTAAAGGCGGCCGGGTCCCACGCAGCCGATCCGCTGTTGCGCAGCCAGCAGGCGTGTCGGCCTTCCGCTGGCTGCGCAACAGCCTGCCGTCAGAAGCGCTGGCGCAGGCTCACGCGCAGCGTGCGCGGCTCGAGCGGGTGCACCAGGCGCCCGTCGATGCCGCCACCGCAGGCGCCGCTGTCCTGTTCACGGCGCGTGCAGGCGCCGCCCCAGTACTCGATATCGTTGCCCTTGCGGTCGAACAGGTTGAGCACGTCCAGCGACAGCTGCAGGCCCGGCGACACGCGGTAGCCGAGCCGCCCGTTCAGGGTGGGCAGGGCGCGCGACTTTTCGCGTCCCGACTCTTCCAGCGAGTAGGCGCCGATGTAGCGGGCGCGCAGTCCGCCGAACCAGGCGCCGCCCGCGTCGTAGCCGATGCCCACCGATGCCGTCAGCGGCACCGCGTTGGGCACGCGGTCGGCATCGGCCGGCGCGTCGGTGAAGCGCGCTTTCGACAGCGCCAGGTCGGCGTCGATGATGATGCCGGGGGCCGGCGTGAGGTAGTTCGACCATTCGATGCCTTCGCGGCGCGAGCCGCCACGGGGCTCGGTGACGCCTTCGTCCCCCACGAACACCAGTTCGGACGCCAGGGTCATGCGCCACAGCGAGACGCTGCTGGTCCAGCCGGGCAGGGGCTGGGTGCGCAGGCCTGCTTCGGCGCCGATGGCACGGGCGAACAGGGCCAGCGGCGTGGCCGGGCTGCCGTCGGCCGGGTTGACGCTGGAGGTGGCGCCCCGCGCGTCATTGCTGTGAAAGCCGTAGCCCCAGTTGGCGAACAGCTCGGTGTGTCCGCCCGCGCCGAACGGCGAGAGCACCACCGAGACCTTCGGGCTGGCCTGGGCGTCGCTGACCTTGCCGCCGTTGGCGGCGTTGAGTGCGCCGCCGGTGCTGCTCACGTGCGCGCGCAGGCGATCGTAGCGCGCGCCCAGCGAGGTGCGCAGCCAGGGCGTCCACTCGGAATGCACGGCGGCGAACAGGGCGGCGGAGGTCTCGACCGCTTCGTCCTGGCGGATGGTGGCCGTGCGCACCCGGTCCACGGTGCGGTACAGGCCCAGGTTGTCGATGCGGTCCTGGCGCAGCTGGGCGCCCACTTCCAGTTCGTGGTGGCCGAAGTACCAGGCGCGCCGTGCCTGGCCGCCCCACAGCACGCGGCGGTCGGCCTGTTCGTGCTGGTCGCCGTCAGGGCCGTCGATGAAGCCGGAGGGCGCCGAGAACAGGTTGAGGCGGTAGGCCGCCACATAGCCGGACACGCTGGCGGCGCCGGCGTCGTTCCCGCTGGCCCATTCGCCGGACAGGCTGTGGCGCGCGGTCACGCCGCCGTCATGGGCCGACAGCGCGCCGAAGCGCCCGATCTCGCCGCTGGCAATGGCGCGCTCGGGCACGTGCTCGGTGGCGGTCCAGCGCGAGCGGTACGACATGGCCGACAATGCATAGCCGTTGGCGGCCGTGCCGCGTGAGACGCGCACCAGCGCGTTGACCTTGTGCAGGTCTTCGGGCTGGTCCCACGGGCCATCGTTGCGCGCGCCTTCGACGGCGGCCAGCACCTGGTGACCGGCCAGTTCCGTGCTGCCGGCCGCCAGCACCCGGCGAAAGTGGTGCGGGCCGGCCGTCAGGTCGACGTAGGGCGCGTCCACCCTGCGCTGGTAGCTGATGCGCGCCGATCCCGTGTTGGAGAAGTCGCCGTCCTCGACCGCGTACACGCCCTTGCGGTAGCGTACCGAGGCCACCAGCTCGGGAATCACGAAGTTCAGGTCCATGTAGCCCTGGCCATGGGCGTGGCTGGCCACGTTGACCGGCATGCCGCCCACCTGGGTGGCGAAGTCGCTGCCGTGGTCAAGGTTGAAGCCACGCAGGAAATACTGGTTGGCCTTGCCGTCGCCCGAGTGCTGGGTGACGATCATGCCGGGGATGGTCTCGACCAGCTCGGCGGCGCGCAGCAGCGGGCGGGTGGCGATCTGCTCGGCGCTGACGCTGCCTTCGGTGGCTGAATTGGCGATGCCGAATCCCTGCGCTTCGCCGCGTACCGTGACCACCTGCAGGACCGGCACGCCGCTGGCCAGCGCCGCGCCGGCCGACAAGGCCAGCAGCGCCGCCGCGATGGGGGTGAGAAGAGGGAGAGCTGGGTGCAGGCGGCTCGTGCGCGCCCTCATTGCAGGCGGGCGGCGACCTTGGCGATGCCGGCCAGGGCGCACGCCTCGTCGTTCTCGCTGCCGCGCGCGCCGCCCACGCCGATGGCGCCGATGGGCGTGCCGGCCACGGTCAGCACCACGCCGCCGGCGCGGGCGTTGAAGCTGGGGTTGGCGGCGACCTTGTCGGCCAGCGCCTTGTCGGCCTTGATGTGTTCACCCAGCGCGCTGGTGGGCTGGTTGAAGGTGAGGGCGGTGACGGCCTTGTTGGTGCTGGAGGCCACGCCGCGCGCGCTGGCGCCGTCGGCGGCCAGCAGGACTTTCAGCACGCCGGCCGAGTCGACCACGCTGACGGCCACCTTCTGGTCGCGCGCATGGCAGGCCTCGATGGCGCTTTGCGCCGCTTCCAGCGCCAGCGCGTAGGCGGGGCCGCGCGCCGGCGGCGCGGGTGGCGCGGCGGCGGCGGCAGCGGCGTTGGGCGTCTGGGCCAGGGCGCCGGCGCTGCAGGACAGCAGTAACAGTGCGGTGAGGGCGTTCAGTTTTTTCATGTTGTTGTAGTGGGTAGTGAAGTAGGGAGAATGCTCAGACAAAGCCGATGGCACGGCCAAACAGGCCGACGCTGAACCACAGCGTGAGCGACAGCACGGCGGTGGTACGCGCCAGCAGGGGCGAAGGGCGGTCGCTGTGGGTGACGGCGCGGTACAGCGTGGCCTGCACGAACAGGGCGCCGGCCAGGAGGCACATCTTGGGTACGAACGCCGCGTTGCCGGCGTAGTGCACCGGGGCGGACAGGAACAGGAGCGAGCCGGAACCGATGGCCAGCACGGCCCCGGTCCACAGGGCCCAACGGGTGGATCCGGTGACTTGCGCGAGCGATTGCTGGCGCAGGCCCAGGCCCAGCAGGCGCAGGTTGACGATCAGGAGCGACGTGAGCAGCAGGATCAGGCCCAGCACGTGGCCGAGCTGGATGCCCAGCACGGTGGACGGGCTGGCGTTGCGCAGCGCGGCGCCAGGCGCCGTGTGCGTCAGCGCTTCGGCGAATGCGATCAGGGACATGATGGATTCCTCGTCAGGCGAAATAGGGAATCAGGCGTCCACCCACCGTGGCCGCGCTCCAGAACGACAGCGAGATCCAGCCGGCCGTGCGGGCCGCGATGGGCGCCGCCGGCTGGTCGATCCAGGCTTTGCCACGGCGCGCCAGCGTCAGCTCGAACACCACCGCGTTGAAGAGCGCAACCACGATCGCCGCGACCTTCCACAGGAAGGCCGGGTTGGCAATCATGGTGTCGGCTTCGGCCCAGAACAGCAGCACGCCGGTGATGAAAGTGAGCGCGAAGCCGGTGAACACGTAGCGGCGCAGCTGTCCCAGGATCTGCGACAGCGGCACGCTCGGCATGAAGACGCCGATCAGGCGCAGGTCGGTGAACAGGATCAGGCCGAACGACAGCGCCAGCCCAAGCAGGTGCACGCCTTCGATCAGCGGGAACAGGATCAGCGACTCGCGCAGGCCGGTGCCGATGCTCGACTCGGCGATGGCTACCGCAATCTCAGTGGGGGACATGATGATTCCTTGTTGTTATATGCGTGGGGTGCGTGCGCGATCAGTTCGCGGTGGCGACCTTGGGCGCCGGCGCGGCGATCTTGACGATCTTGCCGCCTTCCTTTTCGTAGTCCTGCACGCCCACGGCGCCGCCGACCTTGAAGCCTTTGCCCAGCAGGATGTCGCCGGCCTTCAGGGCGCGGTTGGCGTGGTTCGACACCAGCAGCAGGGTGCGGTCACGCGGGATGAACACGGTGCCCGCTTCCAGGTCTTTCAGCTGCACCGACAGATAGGTCGGGAAGCCGCCGATGTTGGTGATTTCATCTGGACGGCGGATGTCGACGAACAGCACCTGGTCCGGATAGGCCAGGAAGCCGTCGACCTGGTTGCGGCTCAGCTTCTGGGTGATGGTGGGGGCCTGTTCGGCCGCTGCTGGCTGGGCAGCAGGCTGTTGGGCCAGTGCGCTGTTCGCAGCAATGCTGGCCAGGGCCAGGGTCAGGGTGGCGATGGTGCGGCGGGCGACGACGTGGTTCAGGACGGATGCGTGGTTCATGTTGTAGCTCCTAGAGTTGGCGTTGGAAGTGGGTGATCCCGAGCTTTCAATAGCAGGGAGCGTGCCAAGCCGAATCGTGCGCCTCGAAACATCGACAAGTGCTTGATTTCTCGGGCACCGCTGCGTGCGGCCGGTCCGGGCCGCTGCTTCGCCATGGACAGACGCATGCATCGTTCGCAGCAGTGCTGTCGCGCAACTGCTGCGGACTCATCAGCACATCAGGACCCGCGCCGGCTGTTGGAAAAAGTCGATATCGCCAGTCGATTCAAGCGCTTGCACGACAAAGCGGGGCGCCCGCCAGGGCTTGGCATGGAGCTTGCGTAAGGGGAAGATGCCGCGGCGGCAGTGTGCTGCGGTTTCAACCCACTTCGCAATCAGGAGACTCACAATGACCGAGCCAACGACCCGCCTGTTCCGCAGGCTTTCCACCACCTTCTTCGCGTTAGCCGTTGGCGCTGCGCTGCTGTCCGGCACGACTGCCCACGCCCACCACGCGTTTGCGGCCGAGTTCGACGCCAACCAGCCGATCAGCCTCAAGGGCAAAGTCACCAAGGCCAAGTGGGTCAACCCGCACAGCTGGCTGTATTTCGACGTGACCGGCCCGGACGGCAAGGTCACCAACTGGGGCGTGGAATTCGGCGCGCCCAACGCGCTGGCCAACAAGGGCTTGTCCAAGTCCGACCTGAAAGCCGGTGACGAAGTGCAAATCAAGGGCTACCGCTCGAAGAACGGTGAAGCGTTCGGCTACAGCGTGTACGTGACGCTGGCCGATGGCCGCACCTTCCAGACCGGTGGCGCGCAGGATGCGCCCGGAGGCGGCGCGCAATGATTGGAGCAACTGCAAAGCCGACCCGCGTGTTTGCCGCTGTCGTGCTGGCTCTGGCAACGGTCGGCGCGGCCCAGGCGGCGGCAGCGGACAGCCGCATTCCCCGCCTGAACGGCAAGCCGGATTTCTCCGGCATCTGGGAGAGCATCAGCGGCGCCGACTACGACCTCGAACCGCACAGCAACCGGCGCGACGCGCCACCGGGCGCCGGCGTGGTCGACGAAGGCAAGATCCCGTATCTGCCAGCCGCGCTGGCACAGAAGGAAAAGAATTTCGCCGCGCGCGAGACGCTCGATCCGCGCGTGAAAGGCTGGACCCTGGGCACGCCGCGTGCGGTGTACTACCCCGAACCGTTCCAGATCTTCCAGCGCGGCCGCGACCTGACGCTGGTGCATCAGTTCGGCCACTCGGTGCGCACCATCCACACCAACGGCACCCAGCATCCGAAGGGCGAGCCGAACGAATTCTGGCTGGGCGACTCGCGCGGCCACTGGGAAGGCGACACGCTGGTGGTGGACGTGACGGATTTTAACGACGAGACCTGGCTGGACCGGGCCGGCAACTACCACAGCGATGCGCTGCACGTGGTGGAGCGCTGGAAGTACATCGATCCGAACACCATCGAGTACAAGGCCAAAATCGAGGATCCGAAGGTGTTCTCGCAGCCGTGGAACATCACCGCGGTCCTGCATCGGCACCGCGAGAAGAACTTCCAGCTGATCGAGGACTACCGCTTTACGCTCGACTACGACCAGCACTACCCACCGAAGAAAAAAGAGTCGGCGAAATAAGCAGAACAACAGACCATGAAAAACACGATCAATCACATCACACCCAAGCTTGGCGTGCTGGCCGTGGCGCTGGCGTTGCCGCTGGCCGCGTTGGCCCAGCAGCCGTCGCAGCCACCCGGCAAGGATGCACAAGGACGCGAGCGCATCAACTTCGAGCCGACCTACACCAAGGTCGAGCGCGGCGCGTGGAAAGGCAAGCGCACCGCCGGCGGCCAGCCGGACGTGGAAGGCCACTGGTCCAACACGGTCGCCAACCACAGCAACTGGACCGACCCGCAGGGCAACATCCCCTTCGACCCGAATCCGCCACGCCGCAAGCTGGGCGCGCGCAACGAACGCGCGCCGAGCCGCGTGACCGATCCGGCCGACGGTGAAGTGCCGTTCCAGCCATGGGCGCGCGAAGCGCAGCAGGACTTCCTGAAGAACTTCCACAACCCGACCAAGCCGGAGTACATCGAACCGCTGGCGCGCTGCGCGCCGGCCGGGGTGCCGAAGTCCTTGATCTGGCACGGCTACGAAATCCGCCAGTTCCCGGGCTACGTGGTGTTCCTGTTCAACTCGGGCACGCGCATCATCCACCTGGACAACAAGCCGCACCTGCCGGCCAATATCAAGCTGTGGAATGCCGACTCGCGCGGGCACTGGGAAGGCAATACGCTGGTGGTGGACGTCACCAACAACAATGGCAAGGCCATGTTCGGCCGCACCGGCGAATTCGCCAGCGAGAACGTGCACATCACGGAGCGCTACATCTTCTCCAACGATGGCGAGCGGTTTACGTACGAAGCAGACTTTGACGATCCGACCGTGTACACCCGCAAGTGGACCGCCACCATCCCGAACCGGCGCCGCACGGCGGGCAATGCGGTCGATGGCTGGCACTACGAGGTGAACTACAACCAGGCCAACGGGAAGGAAGTCATCGAGCGCTACGAGCGCATCTGCACAGAGAACAATATTGGTTTTGGCAACGTGGCGGTCACGCCCCGTCGTTAAAACCAGTGTCGTGGGGGCCCTCCGCCCGGAGGGCATGTAGTGAAGTGGGTTTTGCCCTCGCCATTGAGGTGGCGGGGGCTTTTTTTTGTATCCAGCCCTTCAAGGGTTTTGCGAAAGGGGCAGCTGCACTATTTAGCACTGCAAAATTAACTCGTCATCCTGGCGAAGGCCAGGATCCATGGCGCGTTCCCTCAGTGACAGCGTTCTACTCTGAGCACGTGCGCTATGGGTCCCGGCCTTCGCCGGGACGACGGATCTTGGGTTAACGATATAAACGATATGTGTGGTTTGCATGCACCCCGACACACGAAACCATCGGCGACAACCCTACAACTTCCCGCTAAACACAATCCCCACCCAGCGCGGCACCGCCGGCACCACGCTGTTCCACGTCACCACCTGCGAAGTGCGGTTGTCGAACACGTTCTTGGCGAGCAGGTTGACGTCGAACTTCTGGTCGATCGTGCCCAGGCCGATGGCGACATCGGTGATGCTGTACGACGGCACCCACGAGTAGTCCGACAGCGCCACATCGGACTTGTACCGGCTCGTGTAAGCCGTATTGAAGCCGGCATGGAACACCTTGTTCCAGCCCTGGATGGGCAGGCGGTATTCGGCGCCGATGTTGAAGGTGAATTTGGCCGAACCCGGCAACTGCTGGCCACTGACGTCGCGATACGGCGTGTTCGAGAGGATCTCGGCGGGATTCGATGAATTGGGGAAGTCCTTGTAGCTGGCATTGTTGTAGGCGCCCGAGAAGCGCACCGAGGTGTTCGGCAAGCCGCTGTACACGCCGTCGAATTCCAGCCCGTAGGCGCGCACCCGGTTCACGTTCCCGGTCGCTTGCGTGTAATAGTTCTGGCCATTGCCGTTCAGGCGCGTGGTGTATTCGTCGAATACCTGCACCGCCTGCTGGTAGTCGCGCACCTGGGTGAAGTACAGGTCGGCATTGAGCGTGAGCGTGCGATCCAGCAGGTTGGACTTGAAGCCGAGCTCGTACGCCGTGGATTTTTCCGGCCGGCTCAAGCTGGACACGTCATTGACCACCTGGCTGATCCCGGCCTTCTCGCCATACTGCAGCGAGGCATAGGCGGTGAGGTCCTCGCTGACCCGGTAGCTGGGGCTGAGCAGGGCGGTCGGCTGCACCTTGCGGAACTGTTCGGCCACGACCGGATTCCACAGCACGCCGAGGTTGGTCTGGCGCAGCGCCTTGGCGGCGGCAATCTGGCGCTTTTGCGCGGCGCTCAGCTTGTCGTAGCCGGCCACGCCGAAGTACTTGAGGGCGGCCGCGTCGGCCACGGCCAGCTGCGCCGGAGTGTTCTCGCCCAGCTGCCCGCTGGGCTTGCTGTCGAAACCGCCCATCTGCACGCCGTTGACCGCCACCGGATCGAGTTCCGGCGCCACCCCTTCGTCCACGATCAGCTTGCTCGACCAGTTATTGCGCTTTTCCCACGTGGCGCGGACACCGGCCGTCACGGTGAGCGGCGCGCTGATGTGCCAGTTGGCCTGGCCGAACAGGGCGCGCGAGCGGTTTTCGATGTGCTGCGGGGTGTTGTGCTCGAGCCGGCTCAGCGCGTTCTGCATCAGGTAGCGCCCGGCGCCGTCCGCGTCCAAGGTGTCGTACTGGGCCTTGCTGGCCAGCCAGGCGCCGGCATCCGAGCCGAAGCCGGTGCGCGAGCTGTAGTTGTTGCTGGAGTTGAGCAGCAGGAGACCGGCCTGGTAGTCGAGCACGCCGCCCTTGTTGGACGCGATGCGCAATTCCTCGCTGACCTGGCGATGGCGCGAGACGTAGCCGCCGCCGTTCTTGTTGATGTCGAAGGGCGTGCCTTCGTCGTTGCGCGCCTGGAAGTAGAAGTCCTTGTAGCCGGTGATCGAGGTCAGCGTGTGGCCGCCGATCCGCCAGTTGAGGTTGACGTTGGCGCCGCTGGTGCCGGTGACGAGCGGGCGCTGGTTGTCCTGGGTGATGAAGTCGCCCAGGTAATCCTTCTCGTAGCTGTAGTGGCCGTACTGGGTGAACCAGCGCCGCGCCAGGCGGGTCGAGGCATCGGTGGTGCGCGGGTTGGGGGAGCCGTCGGCATAGGTGGCCGGGGTGGGCCGGAAGAAGGTCCAGCCGTTGTAGTACTCTTCGTGGCGCGGGGTGACTTCCACTTTCACGAGCGCGTCGACGTTCTCGCTGGGCGTGTACAGGAACTGGATGCGCCCGGAAACGTTGTCCTTGTTCTTGTAGGTGAAGTCGGGGTTGTAGCGGTTGGGGTAGTCGCCCTGGCCCTTGTCCACCGAGAAGGCGGCGCGGTAGGCCAGCACCTTGTCGATGACGGGGCCGCCGGCAGCGGCATTGGCGATGACGCGGCGGTTCTCCCCCAGCGCCAGCGAGTAGCTGGCGTCCGGCGTGAAGGTGGGGCGCCGCGTGGTGATGTTGATCGCGCCCACGCTGGCGTTCTTGCCGTACAGGGTGCCTTGCGGGCCGCGCAGCACTTCCACCGCGTCGAT
>JBKHWY010000092.1:0-11740 GCA_046566285.1 Gammaproteobacteria bacterium
TGTCGCACTGGGCCCGTGCGGCCTTGTAGGCGGCGGCGGCCTGGTCCTTGGCCTGCGCATAGGCGGCCTTCGCTTCGGCGGTCGGGCGCGCGGCCAGCGCGGCCGGGCTGCACAACAGGGCCGCGGCCGGGACGACGGCCATCAGCAGGGATTCGATGCGGTACTTCATGCTTGTGTTCTCCGTGGCGTTCATTCGGTGGGCGCACGCTGGGGGACTGGCCTTCAGCCGCGCCGATGTTGACGTTTTACTCTCGTTGCGCACGGGCTTCTGTTCGCTGCCGAACAGTGTGGCGTTTTTTGCATCGCGCCACGCGGAACCCTCTTGACAAACCGTTACGATTCGCGTGCGACAGCGCACAGACCAGCATGCCGGCGCTACTTATTCTGGCTGCACTACTTTCGCAAAGGAGAACAACATGAAACCGACTCGCACCCTCGCTTCATTCGTCTTCGCCAGCGCGGCGCTCCTGACCGGTTGCGCCAGCAACAACCCGCAGCCCTACGACAGCGGCGCCAACACTGGCTACAACACGGGCTACAACAACGGCAGCTCGGCCAACATGGGCTACGGCACCATCGATTCGATCCAGGTGGTGCGCGGCCCTGGCCAGACCAATGGCACGGGCGCCGTGATCGGCGGCCTGGTGGGCGCCGTGGCCGGCAACCAGGTGGGCAGCGGCACGGGCCGCACCGCCGCCACCGTGGCGGGTGCGGTCGCGGGCGCCGCCATCGGCAACAAGGTCGAGGCCAACCGCAACCAGGGCGCGGAGATGTATCAGATCAGCGTGCGCATGGATAACGGCGACTACCGCAACGTGACCCAGGACAGCGTCTACGACCTGCGCGTGGGCAACCGCGTGCGCATCGTCGATGGCCGCGTCTACCGCTATTGATTGGTCATTGATCCGCTGAAACGACCGCATGCGGCATCAGCGGGCGCAACTGGCACTCAGGCCAGGGCGCCGGCCAAGCCGCGCCCTTACCTCATTCAGAAGAAGGCGCTGTCACCGTTAAGTGTGGTTCGCCCTGCCGGAACGGCAGGCCGTACGCAGGCCGACCAACCACACTTAACGGTGACAGCGCGAACAAGAAAGGAGCCTCACCATGGGAACCATCCTCCTCATCATTCTCGTGCTTGCACTGATTGGCGTCTTGCCGACCTGGAACCACAGCCGCAGCTGGGGCTATGCACCGACCGGCATCACCGGCATCCTGATCATCGTGCTGCTGATCCTGCTGCTGACCGGACGTCTGTAGCCGCTGGCCGCGTCAAGACACCAAGGGAGACCATCATGCGAATGACTCACATGCTTCGACAGCGCGCAGCTTGCGTAGCGCTGTGCGCACTGGGTGCACTCGGTGCGCTGGGTCCGGTCCACGCGCAAAGCACCGACACGCCAACGGCCGCGCCTGCGCCGCAAACGAATGCATCGACCGACCAGAACGTGCCGGCCGCCACCGCGCGCCAGCAGGCCGCCGAGATCGCGCGTGGCGATCCGGCGCGCTGGTCGCAGCCGGACGCCAGCAGCGCCGCACGCGAGCGCACGTTGCGCAAGGAAATTGGCGCCGCCCTGCAGGAAGCGCAAGGAGCCTGCCGCAGCCGCCCGAGCGCGGAGCGTGCCGCGTGCATGAAGCAGGCACGCGACACCTACCGCCAGGAGATGGCGGGATTGCGCGCACAACTCAGCGCCAGCGAATAAGGCTGCTCAACAATCCGGCCGGCAGCCTCATGCCAGGCGCCGGTCGGCTTCCCCGGGCCGTTCCGTCACCTGGGCGGCTTCCTTGGCTTCGGTGGCCTCCGGCGGCAGATCATGCACCACCACGGCCGTTTCTTCCGGCACCATGGTCAGCCAACCGGCATGCCGCAGCGCGCGCAAGCCGTCGCGGTAGCCCTGGTCCCAGCGCCACTCGATCGAGCCCCGGGAAAAATTGATATCCTTCGATGCCATATGCCAGTCGTGGCCTGAATACGGGATGCGCACCACATGCATGGTGGCATCGCAGCCCAGCGCGGCCAGCTCGGCCGCGTCCTCCGGCGTGCGCTGCGCTTCCGGCAGGCGTGCATACAGCTCGCGTAACTTGTGGCGCAGCGCGTTGGCGGCGGCGTAGTCGTCGATGTGGCGCTTCGAGCGCGACGCGAACATCACGTCCTTCATGCGCGTGCGTACTTCTTCCAGCGTGCCCGGCTCCTCGCCCGTCGCGCTCCACAGGTCGACCAGGAAGCACAGGGTGTCGCGCTCGCTCGCCTCGCCCAGCACCGATTCGAGCGGCGTGTTCGAGTACAGCCCGCCATCCCAATACAGCTGGCCGTCGATGCGCACTGGAGCAAAGCCCGGCGGCAGGCTGCCGCTGGCGCGGATATGGTCGGCGGCTAGTTGCCCGTTCAAGCTGTCGAAGTGCGCCAGCTCGCCGCTTTGCACATTCACGGCCGTGACGGTCAGGCGCATGCCGCCCGGGGCATTCAGGTACTCAAAATCGACCAGCTCGTGCAAGGTTGCGGACAGCGGCGCGCTGTCGTAGAACGATGCCTGCTCGGGCGCCACCGGCAGGTTCAGCGCGAACGGATTGAAGGGGCGCGGTCGGAAGAAGTCGCGCGCGCCCCACAGCACGGTATCGGCCGAACTCCAGCAAATGGCCGAGCGGCGCTGCGCGTCGCTGAGCCAGCGCATGTCCACCGCATCGGCGTGGGCGATGCGGTCCCAGAACGCTTTCAGCTGCGCCAGGCGCCGGCCCGGCTCATTGCCCGCGATCAGCGCGCCATTGATGGCGCCGATCGAGGTGCCGACGATCCACTCGGGTGCGAGTCCATGCTCGTCCATCGCCTGGTAGACCCCGGCCTGGTAGGCGCCCAGCGCGCCTCCGCCCTGCAGCACGAGGACCACGCGATAGCCGTGCGGATTGAGACGGTGACGGAGATTCATTGGACGGACAATGATGAATGGCGGTGCTGGCGGTGCTGGCGGTGCTGGCGGTGGTGACAGTGTCGCGGGTCAAAAAGACGGCGCCGAAATCATCGATCACGGCGCCGCTCAAGCCCCACCATATTTCGCCCTTTGTTATTGCTTGGCCAGGTTCGCTTCGCCTGACAGAGTTACACGTCACTTGGAAACGCTTCAAGCCAGAGCGGCGGCGTCTCACTTCTTTTACGATCGCTCCGTGATCGGGCGCCGGGCCCGATCACCTTCGCTTACTACACCTCAGTGCGGCAGGTGCGAATTGCGCTGGCGCTGCACGTACCAGGCCAGCCCGGCTGCCGCCGCGGCCACGCCCAGGGCAGGCTTGACCAGCCGGCGCCGGCGCAGGAAGCTCAGGATCGACAGCGCGTACGGCATCATCGAGGCCACGCTGGTGCCGGTCGGGCGCAGCACGTGGTCGATGCGGTCGCGCACCGCGTACTGCGCATGGTCGAGCGCCGAGTGGAACAGCGCCTCCGGCCGCGCACCCTGCTTGATGGCGCTCTTGGCGTTGACGATGTTCACGCGGTGGAACTCGGCCTGGCGCAGCAGGCGCGACTTGCGTTCTGCCAGCGTGCCTTCGTCCTTGTGCCCGTCGTGATGGGCCTGGTTGCCCTGCGCGTTGTCGACTCCGACGATGTGATTGGCCATCTGTGTTCTCCTTGTTGTGCCGCCCTTAGAGCAGCATGTCCTTGTCGTGCTTGAGCTCGTTCATCGTGGCAGGAAACGCCAGCTTGCCCTGCTTGAGCAGCGACTTGGCCTTGAGCAGCAGCGCGGCGGTCGCGACGACGAACACGGCGAACATGACGAGCAGGATCTTCCAGCCCATCGCGTCCCACGCGAGTGCGACGATCACGGCCGTGCCGTAAGCCAGGGCGAACCAGCTGCAGATGACGGCCAGCGCGAACATCGCCAGCAGTTCCAGCACGTGGTTGCGCACTTCGGACAGTTCAAGCGCGGCCAGCTCCAGGCGCGAGACGATCAGGCCGAACACGTTCTTGGCCAGCCCCGTCAAGCCGCTCAGGAGGCCGGGGCCATGTACTGCTGCAGTGGTTTGGTCCATGGCTTCCCCCATTGGTCGATTATTTACGGCCCAGGATCACACCCACCAGCAGGCCCACGCCGGCCGCCGCGGCCACGGTGCGCCATGGGTTGTCCTTTACATAGACATCAGCGGTCTGTGCCAGTTCCTTGCCTTTTTCCAGTGCCTGGCCCTGGTATTGGGAAGCCTTGCCCAGCGCCACGTCCAGCATGTCCATGCCGCGCTTGCGCAGGTCGTCGGCCTTCTCGCCGGTCAGGGTGGCGGCGGCCTGCAGCAGCGATTGCGCGTCGCGCACCAGGGTCTTGACGTCGGACTGCACATTGCTGGCCGAGCCATTGAGCGAGTTGGCGGCGCCGTTCGAACGGAAGCTGGTATTGGTGGTGGTGTCGATCATGATTATTCTCCTTGGGTGTTGAACTTACGGTCAAAAAAGCCTGGTCGCGCCGGATTGCCTGCCTGGAGGGCTCAGCCTTCCAGCAGGTCGCGCATGTCGTCGGCATGCTCTTCTTCCGACGCCATGATCTTGATGAGCAGCTGCTTGGTGGTCGGGTCGCGGTCGCCGATGGCTGCGATCATCTGGCGGTAGGATTCGATGGCCACGCGCTCGGCAATCAGGTTGGCGCGGATCATGCCCTGCACGTCGTCGGAATCGTCGTACTCGGCATGGCTGCGCGCCGACAGGGTGGCCGGGTTGAAGTTGGGCGAGCCGTTGAGCTGGACGATGCGCTCGGCCAGCCAGTCGGCGTGCTCCTGCTCTTCCTGCGCATGCTCGAGGAACTCGTCCTTGACGGCGCCGTTGCCGATGCCGCTGACGGTGTAGTAGTGGCGCTTGTAGCGCAGCACGCACACCAGCTCGGTCGCCAAGGCGTCGTTGAGCATGGCGATGACGGCCGCACGGTCGGCCGCGTAGCCTTCCGTGACCGCGCCTTCATCGAGGTTGGCGGCGGCGCGGCGGATCGCATTGACGTCGAAGCCGTGCGCCAGTGGCGTTTGGGTTGATTCCATGATGATTCCTCGGGTGTTTGAGTGTGCTTGAAACGGTTCAGTTCAATTTCAGTTCAATCTATTTCGCAGCCCGGCCGCTGTAACCGGCCGGGCCCCATGCCCAGCCTTAGCGCCGTGGCGAGATCGGCTGGCCTTCGTTGGACAGGATGATTTCCACACGGCGGTTCAGGGCGCGGTTCGAGGCGGTGTCGTTCGGCGCCACCGGGAACGCTTCGCCGTAGCCGCGCATGGCCACGCGCTCGGGCGCCACGCCCATCGAGGTCAGCGCGGTGCGCACGGCATTCGCACGCCGCTCGGACAGTTCCTGGTTGTGCGCGCTGCTGCCGGTGCTGTCGGCAAAGCCTTCGACCAGCACGGTGCGGTTGGGGTTCTGGGCCAGCGCGTCGGCCAGCTTGCGCACGGCGGCCTGGCCGTTCGGCGTCAGGGTGGCCTGGTTGGTGGCAAACAGCACGTCGCCGATGGTGATCACCATGCCGCGCTCGGTTTTCTGGGCCTTCAGGTCGGTCATCAAGGCTTCCAGCTGGGCCGCGCGGGCCTGGGCTTCGCGGGTGGCGGCCTCGGCGGCGGCAGCCTGCTGCTGCGCAGCCTGGGCCTGCTGCTGGGCGGCCTGGGCCTGGGCTTGCGCCTGGGCCGCGTCCATCTTGGCGCGCTCGGCTTCGGCGGTACGCGCTTCCAGGCGCACCTGGTCGCGTACCTGGCCCGAACGGGCTACATCGGCCTCGGCGGCCTTGGCCTTGGCCACTTCCTGCGCGGTGGCGACGCGCTGCTTGGCGATGTACGCCAGCTTGTCGATGTCGTCCAGGCTTTCCTTCTTGGCCGCCGCGCGGTTGGCCGCATCGAGCGCATCGCTGGCCTGCTTGAATTCAGCCGCCGCGTACTGCGCCACGTTGGGGTTGTTATTGGCCTGCACAAAATCGCTGCGCGCCTGGTCCAGGGTGGGCGTGGTGGTGGGCACGGTGCTGCAAGCGCCCAGGCTGAGGGCGGTGGCCAGTACGGCGGCTTTCATGAAAGACTGTTTCATCGCTGGGTTCCTTTTCTTGTTGTGGACGCGTTGTGGACGCACATACGCATCGGTGTTGCCGAAATGGGTGGGACGGTGACGGCCGGGCGCTTATTTCGCGCGGTCGACTTCTTCACGCAGCACGCGCAGGTCTTCCTGCAGGGCGCTGGCGGCGGCGGTCGCCTTGGCCGAGTTGGCCTTGCTCTGGGCCAGCTTGGCATCGGCCTGGGCCTGGGTGGCCAGGTCGCGTGCCAGTGCATAGTCCTTGGCGGCCAGGGCCTGGCTGGCGCGCAGCATCTTGGCGCGTGCCGCGTTCAGTTCTTCCGGTGCGGCCTCGGCGGCGCCCGCGCTGACCGCGTTCTCCACCGCGTTCTTCGACACCGCCACGTCGGCCGTGGCCGGGGCCTTTTGCGAACTGGCGCAGGCCGCCAGCGACAGCACCGCAGCGGCGCACAGGAGCTTGCTCAACTGGTTCAGGGGATGGGTGATCATCGGTCGTTCTCCATTGTTGTGATGTCGTGTTGACTTTATAAGCTGATTCTTTGTCATCATCGGTTCGGTGCCGCACATAGCAAATGTTTTGAAAACACTGGTCCAAAATCATGGTGCGTCAACGCACACAGAAGGGTTGTTCTTTTGCGCTAAGCTGGACCCAACCATGTACAAACACAGGAAGAATTGCCATGTCCCAAGCCAAAGCTGAGACCGGCCGAAAGCCCATGGCGCGCGGCCTCAAGATCGTTCTCTATATTGTCGGCGCGCTGATCTCGATCCTGCTGATCGCGCTGGTCATCCTGCTGACCTTCGACTGGAACAGGGCCCGCCCCTGGTTGAATGCGAAGACCAGCGAAGCCATCGAACGGCCATTTGAAATCGCCGGCAACCTGTCGGTGCGGTGGGAAAAGCCGGCCGATGCCATCGCCGACCGCGAACGCAGCTGGCGCGACTACATCCCCTGGCCGCACCTGGTGGCCAACGACATCCGCGTCGGCAATCCGGCCGGCCTGGCGAATCAGGCCAAGCACGACATGGCGCGCGTGCGCCAGTTCTCGTTTTCGCTGAACCCTTTCGCCCTGCTGCACAAGACCATCAACATTCCCGTGCTGCGCTTCGATTCGCCCACGGTGGAGCTGCTCCGCACGGAGGATGGCAGCAACAACTGGACCTTCAAGCGCGAAGAAAAACAATCCAAGTGGGAACTGGACCTGGAGCGCATCGTGCTCACCAAGGGCGTGGTGCACCTGCAGGATGCGGTGGGCAAGGCCGACGTGACCGCCGACGTCGACACCATCGAGGACAAGACCTATGGCGTCGTCTGGAAGCTGCACGGGACGTACAACGGCGCCCCGCTGACCGGCAGCGGCAAGACCGGCGCGGTGCTGTCGCTGAAGGACCAGAAGACCCCGTTCCCGATCCTGGTCGAGGCCCACGCCGGCAGCAGCCACCTGGGCGTGGAAGGCACCGTGACCACGCCGTCGCATTTGTCCGCTGTCGATGTCAAGCTCAAGCTGGGCGGGCCCAGCATGGCGCGCCTGTTCCCCTACACCGGCGTACTGCTGCCCGAGACCCCGGCCTACAGCACCCATGGCCGCCTGGTGGGCGCCATCGGCGAAAAGAGCAGCCGCTGGACCTATGACAATTTCAGCGGCAAGGTGGGCTCGAGCGACATCGCCGGCACGCTGGCCTTCCAGACCGGCAAGCCGCGCCCGAAACTGACCGGCCACGTGCACTCGAAGCTGCTGCAACTGTCCGACCTGGGCCCCTCGATCGGCGCGGATTCCAACGAGTCGAAGGAAAAGCGCGGCGTGGAGGCGGTGCAGCCATCGGGCAAGGTGCTGCCGGTGGAAGAATTCAAGACCGAGCGCTGGACCGCCGTGGACGCCGACGTGAAATTTTCCGCCGGGCAGATCGTGCGCCAGAACCAGCTGCCGATCCGCAAGCTCGACACCCACATCCTGATGAACGATGGCGTGCTCACGCTGGCTCCGCTGAACTTCGATATGGCCGGGGGCAACCTCAGCTCGAACATCAAACTCGATGGCAGCGGGCGCCAGGGCAAGAACGCCATCAAGGCCACCGCCAAGATCGCCGCGCGCCACATCAAGATCAAGGAGCTGTTCCCCAAGATCGACAAGATGCCCGCCGCCGTGGGCGAGATCAACGGCGACGCCAGCCTGTCGGCCACGGGCAAGTCGGTGGCCACCCTGCTGGCCGCGTCCAACGGCGAACTGAAAGCCCTGATCAGCCAGGGCTCGGTGAGCAAATTGATGCTGGAAGCGGCGGGCCTAAACGTGGGCAATATCGTGCTGACCAAGCTGTTCGGCGACAAGCAGATCGAACTCAATTGCATGGCGGCCGACTTCGACGTTGTCAACGGCGTGGCCAAGACCCAGACCTTCGTGGTCGATACCGAGGAAGCCGTGATCACCGCCAACGGCACCATCAACCTGGCCAGCGAACAGCTCGACATCCGCCTGAAGCCCGAGACCAAGGCCCTGCGCATCTTCTCGCTGCGCTCGCCCCTTTACGTGAAGGGGCCGTTCAGCAAGCCGGATGTGAGCGTGGACAAGGGCGTGCTGGCCCTGAAAGCGGGCGGCGCCATTGCGCTCGGCCTGGCCGCGCCGGCCGCTGCCCTGCTGCCTCTGATTAATGCCGGACCCGGCAAGGACAGCCCCTGCGGCAAGCTGCTGGCCGAGGCGCGCGAGAAGCCGGTGGCGCCGCCGCCCGGCAAGACCAAGCGCTAAAATGCTGTTCTGACAACAGTGTGTGCGATGCCGTACAGACCCCTTGAATGCCAGACATTAACCTAGCGCCATCGATGCAGTGAAGCGGGCTCGTCGATCGCTACGATAAAAACTACTCACCATATAGGAAGTACCCATGAAAAAGCTGAAACTCGTTTCGACCCTGCTGGCAGCGTTGATGCTGACCAACCTCACCGGCTGCGCTGGCACTTCGGGCGTGACGGTAGGCCAGTATGTCGACGATTCGGTCATCACCACCGCAGTGAAAGCAGCGATCCTGAACGAACCCATGCTGAAGGTTTCGGAAATCAATGTCGAGACCTACAAGGGCGTCGTCCAACTGAGCGGCTTCGTCGCTTCGCAGGACAGCATCGGCAAGGCGGCGGAAGTCGCACGCACCGTCAAGGGTGTGCAAGAGGTGAAGAACGACATCCGCCTGAAGTGAAACCCACGTAAATTTTCCAAGGAGATCCCACCATGAAGGTCAAACAACTGATCGTAAGCGCGTCGCTGGTCACCGTGGCGCTGGGTCTGGGCGGCTGCTCGAGCATGTCGGCACAGGACCGTAACACCGCCATCGGCGCCGGCGCCGGCGCCGTCATCGGCGGCGTGCTGACCGGCGGCAGCACCGCCGGCACGGTGGGCGGCGCCGCCGTCGGCGGCGTGATCGGCAACCAGGTCAAGACCGGCAAGTAACAGCCTGCAGTTCCCCCGTCATCGCATGCACCCGCTGCTGCGATGACGTCCCCTCCCCCCTCCGCTTTACCCATCCTTGTAGAAATATTTAGTTCCCATGGGAAACTAAATGGTACACTTGCCCGCTTCGTGGCCGCGTGCCCTCCAATGAATGAGTAAACACATGAAGTTGAGTTTGACCGCTTGCGTGCTGGCCTGGTCCGCTGCCGGCGTGCTGGCGCAGGAGCCGCCCGCCCTCCCCGACGGCGTGATCACCGACGCCCATCCCCTCAAGCAGAGCTACATCCACAATGGCAAGAACACGCCCGCCCTGTTCCGCGCCAGCCCGAACATGCCGGAGATCGTCAACGAACAGGTGCTGCGCGGCCAGGTGGATGCGGACCAGGAGCCCGTCAAGGCATCCGGACTGCTGGGCTACATGCCGAAGTTGACGGTACTGCCCTGCGCCACGGGTTGCGAAGGCAGCGAGTACGACAAGGCCGTGCAGGCGCTGGTCAAGGGCTTCCGGGGTGATCGCAAGGCGTACCAGGAGCGCGGCGAGATGATCGTCCAGGTGCGCTGGTTCAAGGCCCGCACCTTCCTCGAGCGCCAGTTGCCGTACGGCGCCGACCTGTTCGGCGTCTCCTTCATGCTGGAAGGTAAGGTGGTCTCGATGGGCAAGAAGTCCGCGATCGGCGGCAAGGTCAAGGCGCACGAACTGGCCGCCGACCTGGGTGGCCGGCTGGCGTTCGAACTGGCCTACAGCCTGGGCATGGGCGTCAAGCCGCGCTTCCTGCTGGCCGATGGCGGACGTGACAAGGGAGTCTCAGCCAAGTTCATGAACGCCGCCACCACCTTTAATGGCGCGCTCGGCGTGGACGACGTGCGGCCCCGCATCGAACCGGCCAGCGACGCCCACGCGCAGCTGCTGCCGGCCATCGACGGCATCGGGCCGAACGAAATCGAACCGATCGCGCAGATGTACTACCTCAATTCCTGGGTGTACTGATCCGCCTGCGCCTCACACGAACGCCGCCGCGATCGCGCCCACCCCGGCCTCCTTGACGATCTCGTAGCAGGTGCACGAGGCCGCCGCCAGGCCTTCCGCATCCAGGATCTCGATATTCCCCCGGCTGTAGATGATCAAGCCCTGCTGCTGCAGGGCGCTGGCGGCCTTGGTCACGCCCACGCGGCGCACACCCAGCGCATGGGCCAGGAATTCGTGGGTCAGGTGGAACTTGTCGGATTTGAGCCGGTCGCGCGTGACCAGCAGCGAGCGCGCCAGGCGCGCTTCCAGCACGTGGAAACGGCTGCACACGGCAATCTGGATGGCCTGGGCCAGCAGCGTATCGGTATAGCGGTACAGCACCCGCTGCAGCGCTGGATTGCGCGCGAACTCGGCGCGGAAGGCCGCGCTGTCCATGCGGCTGGCCGTGCCGGCGCGCTGCACGATGGCGCGCACCTGGGCCGTATCGTGGCCCAGCGCCACCGTCGCGCCCAGCATGCCTTCGCGCCCCACCAGGCCGACCTCCAGGGTCATGCGGCCATCGGCCACGCCCAGCAGGGACACCAGGCTATCGTGTGGAAAATAAATGTACTGCACCGGGTCGCCGGGCTCGCACAGCACATCGCCAACGGCGACCTGCACTGTTTCGAGCAGCGCTTCAAGCTGCTTGAGGTCGGCCGGCGGCAGCGCGTCCAGCAGCTGGTTGCCGCTGCCGTGATCAAAGCTGGAGCTCGCCTCGCTGGACACTGGCCGCTCCCCAAGGCTGGGATGGTATTCGTGCATGGGATGTCACATTGCGGTCATGGAATCGGACTGTTTGCCCAGAAAAACCGTGGATACATTTGCAAACAATTTTCAATCAGCGTAACGGCCCTAATAGCTAAAGTATGTACGGTGACGCACGGAAGACACCGCTCATGCTTCGGAGAATGGCCCCATTCCCACGAACATTGATGAGCCTGCTTGGCGCCGAAAGGAATCCACCATGACCACTCCGCATACTCCATCGACCGGGCCGCGCAGCGGCCAGCATCCCCTGATGATTGCCGCCGCCATTGCGGTAATCCTGTTCTGCCTGCTCGGCACCGCCGCCATCCTCGGCTGGGTTCCGTCGCCGCTGGGCCGTGGTCAGAGCAACCTGTCCGAATACGACAAGGCCACGCTGGCCGCCAAGATGGAAGCGGACACCCGCATGCAGGCGCCCGCCTTGTCGAGCACGCCTCCGCTGGCGATGGCGCCGGAAGATGTGCCGCCCGCAGCCTTGCCCGCCGCCCCGGTTCAGCGCCTGCGTGAAGCCCAGCCGGAGCGCGACTA
>JBKHWY010000093.1:0-11683 GCA_046566285.1 Gammaproteobacteria bacterium
GGATGCGCCGCCTGCCACTCTCCCAGCAGGCGCGCGGCCCCTGTGGCCGGCTGGGCGACCAGTTGCGCACCCGTTTCCAGCGCCTGCCGCGCGATGGTCGGGTTGGGGTCGTTCATCAGCCCCGCGACATCCCCCAGCAGCGCGTAGTCCTGCAGCCGGGCGCCGATGCGCAGCCCCAGCAGGCGCGCGGCCTTGTCCGGCGAGGCCAGCAGTGCGCGCGCCTGCTCGACGCCCAGGCATGGCAGGCGCGTGGCCAGCGCGGCCAGGGCATCCTCGCCATCCTTCCCCGTCGTGCGCAGTTCGCGCAGGCCGGTGGCCGGTTCAAATTGGTAGTGCAGCCTCAGAAGGCCGCGCCTGAACTCGGCGCTTTCCGGTTCGCCCGGAATGATCGGCAAGGGCGCCGTCGGGTCGGGCGCCTGCTGCCAGAGCTCGGCCGCCAGGCGAACGGCCAGGCCGGCAAAGGAAAGCTCGGGATCGATGATGAGCTTCATTGCCCTTGGCTGGCCAGCAAGCGTACGCGTGCGTGCAGGTCCTCGGCGATCTGGCCTACCGGGTCGCCGCGCACATTGGCAAGGACGCGCGCGACATTGAACAGGTCCGGCCACTTGGCGGCCTTGGCCGCCACGTGCAGCGGAAACAAGCTGAGATATTCCAGCCATGCGGGCTCGATCCAGTCGGCCGGGCGCTCCTGCTCGAGCACGTGCGCCAAATACCGGTTCAGTTCGAACTGGTTGAATTCGACACGCAGCACCGGCCATTCGTACTGCCCCGGCTGCTGGTCTAGAAACGCCAGCGCCCGCGCGCTGTCACCCAAGGCCAGCGCGGTGAAGGCCAGCGCACGCCGCTCCACATCGCCAAATTCCGTACGAGCGGCCAGCAGCGGGTCCAGCAGCGCGCTGTCGAAGCCGGCTGGACGCGGCGTGCCCACGCATTCGGACAGCAGGGCGAAGTCGAGCAGCCACTGCACGATCGATTGCGAGGTCTCATCAGTGCGCGCCAACTCCTGCATGACCCTGCCCAGGTGCGGGTGGAAACCGTCGACGAGCACGCGCGCAGCCGCGCTGTCGCAAAACAGCAAGGCACGCGCCAAGACGCCCGAACATCCAGCGTACGCCATGGTCAGACGGTCGCCATCGATGTCGGGCAGGTTCCCGATGTCCTCGACAAGAAAAGCCAGCGACCTGGCTGCATTGGCAGATTCGCTGGCAAGAAGATCGCTCCAGGTCACTGGCGAAGATTTCGGTGAGCCCTTCATTTGACTTTCCCCGCGTCGAATAGGTCAATCGTACCGCCCTCACGGTCGTGCACCAGTATGTTCTTGCGTCGCGCCTTGGGCAGCTTCGAGAGCAATCTTAGCACTTCGTCCGGATCCTTCAGGTTGCTCAAGTCGATGACGACCTTGCGCGCGCCTTTGGCACCCTTTGGAGCACTTGCCGCGAGGCGCTCGGTGATATCGGCGGCGACGCGCTTGGAGGAGGTTCCTCCGGCGGGTGTGACAACGTCGAACAAAGTGCCGGCGGAATCGACGAACTGGCCCGGGCCGAAGGGCCGCACCAGTCCCCTGGTAAAGCTGCCTTCCGCCAGGAGGATCGACTGGGCCTGCCGGTAAGCCACCGAGCTTGCGTCAAGCGAAGCACCGGCCAATGCCTTCAGGCGCGCGGACGGCGCCCCGATGGCGTCGCGCGCCTGCACCTCGGCGACAGCGCGCGCCGTCACCTTCTCCGTCATCGGCACATGCACGAACTGGATTTGCTTGCTTTTCGCACGTCCTCGGTTGGCATCGCTTTCAAGCTCCCTGAGAATGCTCGACGAGGGGTGGTCGCGATGGCCCAGCATGGTATCCGGGGTCGTGTGAATCTGCACTTCGATGCTTCCGGTTTTGCCTTGCAGGATGGTGGCCACCAGCGCCCGCTGGTCCGGATCGAGCGTCTTGAAGCGTTCAGGTTCCTGCAACAGCTTGTCGACAAGCTCCCTTATGTTGCCTTTAAGCCGATGTTCGCTGACCGCACTGAAGCTCTCCTTCGACAGGCCGCTGGGCTGGTTCTTGGCCTCCACCAGCACGACTGTGTACGTGCCGTCGGCGTTCATTCTCAGGAACACGCCGTCGAAACCGTTATTCGACCCATTACGCAAATTGTGTTCCTCGATCGCGATGCGGGACTGCCCCTTGGCCGCCGCGGCGGCGGCCCGGTCACGCTTTCCGTTCACATCCACCATGCCTTCGAAGCGGCCCTCTTCGATGGTGATGCGCGAAGCGACTTCACCCACCACGCCGGTGCCTTGCTTGCCGGAGGCATCCGAGCCGCGCCAGGTCCAGCGCTGTTCGCCCCGCCCGGTCACCGGATCGATACTCTGGATTTCCTCGCGCACGTGGGCGTGCATGCCGTCGGCATCGAGGGTGTAGACGCGCCGATAGATCCGCCCGTGTTCGGTCCAGATGTCACCCAGCTGGTAGACCGTTCCGGGAATGGTACTGTGCTCGGCCAGCTTGGTCGGATACTTGCTGAAGGCCTCGACCGTGCGCTCCGGCTTTTCAGTCGGTACACCTTTCAGCTCGTCAGCGGCCTGGCGCTTGTCCTCGGCGGCGACGAATCCCCGGCCCGGCTGCTCGCGCAGTTCAGGCGTTTCCAGCACCTTGCGGAAGCGGTCGATTTCTCCGCTCAGGAAATTGATTTGCTCGACCAGGCGCTGGTGCGCTTCCGGCGTCAAGCCACCTTCGGACAGGCGCTGCATGCGCTCGTGGATGATGGCCGGCAGCTTTTCCAGTTCGAGCTTGGCTTCCCAGCCGGTGCTGCCCACGCTGGTCAGGTTGAACCAGTCCCTGGCCTGGCGCAGTTTGCCCAGCAAGCCCTGGTAGCGCTGCATGGACTGGATCGTATGCGCATGCATCAGCACGTCAACGGGCGTCGCATCCGGTCCCGCCTCCACCCGCACACCATGGCCGGGTCCGCGCGGATCGGGAATCACGTGCACGTAATTGCCTGCGGGCTTGTCGTTCACCCGTACGTCGACCCGCTCGGTCAGGCTTGCCGGCAAGGCGTTGCGCAGGGCCTGCGTGGCCGCATCCGCCCCCTTGTCGGGGTGCGCGGGCGCCCCTTCGGCGGGCTGCTGCGTCATGCGTTGGTGTCCGATCAGGCCCTGCTGTTCGATCTCGGCCCGGGCCCGCAGCGCTTCCGGGGAGCCGAGGAAATCCTGGTGGCTGGCTTGCGGATTTTTTGCAAGGAATTGTTCATGAGCTTCCCCGAGGATGCGGTTCGCTTCGCGCAGGCGCCCTTCCGGCGTCGACAGGCGCAGATGGGTGCCGGCCGCGTGGTACACCTTGCCGCTTGCGTGCGTCAGCGCGCCCATCTGCACCGATCCCTTGACCCCTTGATAGGTTCCGCTGGCCAGATTGAGCAGCGGATTGCCTTCCCAGGTCTTGTCGTCCAGGGAAGTGCCGGTCAAGGCGGACGGCAGCGCACTGACGGCATTCTCGATGCCTTCGGCCAGCCCTTCGGCCAGCAGCCGCAGCGCCTTGTTGTCGCCCTGGGCCAGGCGCGCCAGGATATTGTTGCCCTTGATGCCGCGCGTCAGCGCACCGGACTCCATCCGGTTCAGGCTCGAGCCGATCTTGGTGGCCAGCTGGGCGGCGCGGGTCTTGGCCACCTGCTGGATGAGCTTGGTTTCGCCGGCCCGGCCGATCAGGCGGGTCAACTGGTTGGGCTGGGCGACGCGCTGCGCGGCCTGCTCGGCAGCGCCAGTGGCGCCACGCAAAATCTTGCCGCCCATGCCCGCGGTGGCGGCCGCCGTCAAGGCGTCCACGATACCGACCGCCACGTCCACGCCGATGTCTTCGGTGCCGTAGGCGCCGCCCTGGATCAGCGCCTTGGTGCCCATGGTCGTGATGGTGGCCGCCACCGAGGCGATCATGGCAACCATCACGGGGCCGAGGGTGCCGCCGCTGACGAAAGTAAGCGCGGCGCCGACCGCGACCGCCACCGCCATACTGGCTGCCTGCGCGGCGAAATTGGCCACGCTGTCGAGCGCGCGCCGATGGTCTTCCACGCCTTGCTGCACCAGTTCGATGCGGTAGTCGAGCTGATCGCGCAGCAGCTCGCGCTCGTCGTCGGACAGGTCACGGCGGTCGAGATCGGCATTAAGCTCGTTCAGGCGGCTCATCTGTTGGGTGAGCCAGTCGGCTTCCGTGCCCGCCGCCGCGCCCCCCAATACGCCAGTCAGCTCACCCAGCTCACGCTGGACCCGGCGCTGTTCCTGGGCGATCCTCTCCTTGGCCGATTCTGGCGCGCCGTGGTCGTACATGTCGAGGATGTCCGAAGCGTCGCGGCCGCTCAGTTCATCCACCAGCACTTCACGCAGCGTCGGCTTGTGCCCGGTCGCCGTCCACTCCTTGTCCAGCGCCACCAGTTCGGCCTTGGTCATGCTGCCGATGCGCGTGCGCAGCGCTTCCTCGTCGGTGCCGGTGATCTTGGTGGCGTACTCGATTTCCTGCAGGGCGGTCAGGCGGCCGCCCTGGGCATGCAGCGCGCGCGCCTTTTCCAGGTCCACGCCCGACATGTTCGCTTCGATGGTGTACGAAAGCGGATAGAAATATTTGTTCTGGTAGGCGTCGTTGAGCGCTTCCATGCTGATGCGCGAGCGCCGCTGCGCTTCCTCGCCCATCTCGCGATCCATCGTGCGCCCGAACGCCATCATCTGGCGTGACAGCTCCTCTTCCGTAATGTTCGGGTCGCGCGCGAGAATCTCATTGCGCAGGCGGTCGGTGCGCAGCTTGCGGGCCGGCCCCTGGTCCAGGCGGGTGTCCTGCAGCGCCCGTTCGTACTGGTTGATCAGCACCTTGTTGATGGCTTCGTCGCTGGCCCACACGCCCCGGCGTTCGATTTCGATGCGCGCGGCGTCGGCGGCCACCATGTTGTTGTCGGCCAGCGCATTGGCCAGGTCGCGCTCCGGCCCCGGGTCCATCTCGCTGGAAAATGCCCGCCGCAATACGCTCTTGCCCTCCAGGCCAGGCTCGTTGTACTGTTCGACGTTCTTGTAGCGCTCGCCGAACTTGGCTTCGATGAGGGCCAGGCGCCGGCGCACTTCGGCCTTCATCAGTTCGGAATTCCAGCCTTCGCGCTGGGCCTGCGCCAGCACCTCGTCGTGCACGCGCTGGTAGGTCTTCTCGATTTCTTCGCGGTCGGTGCCCCAGCCGGTCAGGCCGCCACGCATGGCCTCGTCGATCTCGATGGCGTCGGCGGCTTCCTTGTCGCCGGCCAGCAGGGCCTTGGCCTGCTCCTGTTCGTTGCCTTCATCGAGATTATCGAGCAGGGCCTGGTCGAGCTCCTTGCCATAGCGGCGGCGGTATTCGGCGCGAATCTGCTCGATGTCTTCGCGCGAGCGGCCACGCAGCAAGTCCATGATGGCTTTTTCGTCGGTATTGATGATGCCGAAGGCGTAGTCCAGCGCCGCCGCGTCGGCCGCCGCGCCCTTGCCTTCCAGGCGCAGCTTGGCCTGGTCCATCTCATCGGCATCGAAAGCCTGCCGCATGGCGAAGTCCATGTCGATGTGGTATTTGCTGACATACAGCCGGCGCACCACCTTGCCTTCAAAGGCTGACAGTCCCTCCAGGCTGCGCAGCATGGCCGCTTCGTCGCTGTCGAAGTTATCCAATTGCGCATGCACGTCCTCGACGATCTTCGCTGCGCTAAAGCTGGGGCGCACGGCGTGGGCGATATCAGCGACCTTCTCGATGTCGGCGTCCGGCCGGGCCAGCATCTCGGCTTCGAACGCCGGCCTGGCCGCCTCGAGGTACTGCCTGGCCAGGCGCTGGCGCAAGGCCGCCGCCGCGATGTCGAGCGGATGGGTACCGGGCGGCTGGGCAAAATATTCCAGGATGACGGCGCGCTGGTCCTGGCTCAAGCCTTCGCGCTGCAGCAGCTCCTCCTTGGTGACGCCTTGCGACACTGCCTCGGCGATTTGCTTCACGCTGTCGAGGTCGGACACGATGCCGTCGCGGGTTTCCTGGGTGCGCTCAACGCTCCACTGTTCGTTGGACTTCTGGGCGTCGCCGAACCAATGCTCCAGTGTCGCCTTGAAGCGGTCCCACCAGCCTTTTCCTTCGAGGATGCGCTCCTCGGCCCACTGGCGGGCGGCGTCGATCGCTTCGTTGCCGGCCGTCTCGATGGCGCTGCGGTGCTCGCGCGTGCTGTCGCGCGCGCTGGCAAACAGCGGCCGCATGGCCGTGCGCAGGCTGTCGGCCGAGGCGCGCGCACTGGCCCGCAGCGCCGCCGTGAAATCGGCCAGGCTGCGCACCACCTCGGGCTTGCTGCGATCGTGCGGGGTGGCCGGGTGCAAGCCCTGGTACTCCTCGCGCTGGGCCAGCGCATTGATGGCCTCCACCCGCTGGAACTGGGCGATGGTCAGTTCCTTCTCGCGCTTTTCGCCCGCCTTCTGGTAGTCCGAGGTCTGGCGCTTGACATGATTGCGCACCCAGCGGGTCACCAGGTCGCGCCGCGCATTGATCACTTCCGGATCGCTGCCGCCGCTGGCGGCCTCCTGGCGCTTGATGATGTCCTCGTCGGTCAGCTGGCGCGCGCTGGCAATGGCGTCGAGGGCCTGCTGGCCGGTCTGCGCCACGCTGGCGGCGGCCTGTTCCTGGCCGCTGGCGACGGCCTGGTGGGTGGCGGCGGCCGCCTGTTCCAGTTCGGCCTTGCGCGCGGCCACCATCTTGTCGAGTTCCGCCCCGCCCACCCCTGCGGCGGCGGCGATGTCGCGCAGTTCGGTCCCCATGCGGGCGCTGAAGGTGCCCACCAGCGCCGCCCCGATGTCGGGAAAATTTTTCTGCAACAATTCCTTGGGATAGGCCATCTTGCGCAGCCGCAGCAGGATATCGGCCGCGCCGCTGTCGACCGAGGCCAGCAGGCGGGCCACCACCTGCCCCACCGGCGTGGCCTGCGCCGGCGCCAGCGCGGGAACGGGCTGCGGGCCCTGGTCGATCAGCGGGGCCGGCGGACCGATGGCCTGCGCGCCGTCCCGGTCGACCGGCTTGGCCAGGGCGGCGCGCGCAGCTTCCAGTGCGCGCCGCTCCGGGTGCTGGGGATCTGCGGGAATCTGCGCCAGCGCTTCCGCGCCTTCGGTCGACAGCAGCTGAAACCATTTGTCGTCGATGCTGCGTTCGCCCAGCACCGGCAGGTTGCCGCCCACCTTCAGGCCCGCGACAACTTCGATTTCTTTTGAGCGGCTCAGTTCCGGCAGGATCGCGTTGGGCAGCTTCTTGCCGGACGCCGCCTCGATGGCGGCCGTCTGGGTGGGAATCGGATTGCTCTGGGGCGCGGGCGGCGGCTCGGGCACCTTGGGCGCGGGCTGGATATTGGCCAGGGCATCGGCCTGCGCCTGCTCGCTCTCGGCGCTGCGTTGCTTGTTGGCCTTGGCGGCAGTGTCGGCAATTTTTTGCGGCGCGCCCGCCAGCGCGCCCATGGTGCGCGCCGGCAGGGCCGCGCTGGCATGCGCGACGCCCTGCTGCCAGTGCTGGACGATCACGCGCGGATTGGGGGCGTCGGCGCCCACATCAGCGTCCTGTGCGGCTTCCTGCCCGCCTTCCTGCCCGCCTTCCTGCGTGGCTTCCTGCGTGGCTTCCTGCGTGGCTGCCTGCGTGGCTTCCTGCGTGGCTTCCTGCGCGGCCTCCTGCGCCGGCTCGGGCAGGCCCGTCGCGCTGGCGCCGGCATCGGCGTCAAGCGCGTCCAGCGGCGCGGCGGCCGCTGCCGCTTGCTCACCGCTGGCGAGCGCGGGCTGCTGGTCGGGCGCTGGCGCGGCGCGCGCCGCGCTCGATGCCTCGCCGGCTGGCGTCGGCGCCGGCGCCGGGGGCGGCGATGCTGCTTGCGCGTGCGCGTCCGCCGCCGCGTCGTCATCCTTGGCGGTTGCGCCATCCGCCTCGGTGCCCCACCCCGTGTCCACCTTATTGTCGAGGTCCCCGCCCAGATCGGCCGCATCGGCAGGTTCGGGCGCGCGGGCGGTGATGACTTCCGGCGCCATCACGAGGATGCGCTGGCCGTTGCCGGCGACGCCCGGCAGCCGGGGCACAAACGGCGTGTCCGTGATGGCGCGCGCCATCTGGCCGTTGGCGCTGCCGGCGCGGCTTAAGTACGGATCTTTCGGGCGTGCGTCCGGCCGGGCGGCAAGCTCGGGTGGCGTGCCCAGACGGCATGCCGGATCAGGCTTGGGTAGCGGTTTCCATCCCCGTGCGTGCGTTGGGTCGCCCATGACGGTTCATCGTGGCCGCGCCGGGGCGGCGGCACCGCACAGGCGGGCCTGGTCGGCCGGCGCCAGGATGCGCGCCTCGCGCTGGAACTGGCGGGCGATGGCCGCGCCCAGGTGGGCCTGGGTGATGGCCGCGCAGCCGGCATCGGCCGCGATCAGGGCTGCGGTGTGGCCGGCCGCGACGATGCCCGCCCCGGTCAGATCGATGTGGGCCAGCGCGCCCAGGTCGAGGGCGGGGTCGAGCGGGGCCGCCGGCGGAAAGGCGCGCGCCCACAGGCGCAAGCGTTCGGCTGCCTGCGGACGGGGAAAGTGCAGCAGGACCTGGAAGCGCCGGATAAAGGCCGGGTCGATCTCATCGCGCTGGTTGCTGGCCAGGAGCGCCAGCCCGCCGAACGCTTCGACGCGTTGCAGCAGGAACCCGACCTCGAGCGCGGCATAGCGGTCGCTGCCCTGCTGGATCTCGCCGCGCTTGCCAAACAGGGTGTCGGCCTCGTCGAAAAACAGGATGGCGTGGCAGGATTCGGCTTCGCGAAACGCGGCATCGATATTCTTTTCGGTCTCGCCCACCCACTTCGACACCAGCTGCGCCAGGTCGATCTTGAGCAGCGGCAGGTCAAGCTCGCGCGCGATCACTTCGGCCGCCAGCGTCTTGCCGGTGCCGCTGTCGCCGGTAAACAGCGCCTTCAGGCCGCCGCCGCTCTGCATGCGGCCAAAGCCCCAGGATTCGTTGACCCGGGCCAGCGAGCGGTAAAAGCGCGGGATTTCCAGCACTTGCGTACGCAGCTGCTCGGGCAGGATCAGGTCGTCCGGACCGCGGCGCGGCAGCACGGCCTGGGCGAACCGCCCGGCCTTCTTCTGGGCGACCATGCGGCACGCCGCGCCCAGCTGCGCGCCAGCGTCCCCCTCGGGATCGGCGGGCGCGCGGCCAAGACTGCCTGTCACCTTGGCCACGGCGAGCTGTTCGCTCACCGACATCCGGTAGCGCGCCGCCAGGTCGTTGGCCGCTGCGCCCGACAGCGTCGGCAGCTGGCGCTGCCACTGGCGCGCGCACATCTCCAGCGTGGGCGCGGCCACGGTGGCCTCGGCATAGCGGCGCGCGCCCAGCAGCGCGGACGGGCGCCAGGCATGTTCGCCGCTGACGATGACGGGAACGGCGCTGTGCCCGAGCTGGATGGCCAGTTCGCCGCCGAGCTGGGGCTGGGCTTCGTCGTGCAGGCGGCCGGCGTCGATCCACAGGACGCTGCCGGTATCGGCCGCCAGCGCCAGCGCCTGCGCCGGCTCCATGTCGGCCAGCCAGCGCCGCAGGGGCCGGCCGGCGGCGCGCGCCAAGGCCATCACCGCGTCGTCGACCGGAGCGCTGGGACCACCCCAGAGGCCCACCAAATTGGCCGCGCCGCTACGCACGGCCGCCGCCAGCTCGGCCAGCACAGCGGCTTCGCCGAAGCATTCGGGCAGCAGCGCGGCCGACACTTCGACCAGGGTGCGGTCGCAGAACAGGTCGCGCCAGTCACGCCGGGGGTCGAGCAGTGCCTGCAAGGCGCGCGGGGCCAGCCGGCATGCCAGCGCCAGCTCGGCGCCCTGCCCCGGCTCGGCCAGCAGCAGGCCGATGCGGCGCAGGGTCGCATTGGGGCCCAGCGCCAGGCGGCCTTCGGTCCACTCGCTCTGGCTGTCGGCGCACAGCGCGCACAGCAGCTCCACCCCGGGGAGCTGGCGCGTCACATCGTCCTGGACGAAGGCGAAAATGCGCGCGTAGGCGCCGTGCAGCTCGCCGGCACAGCACACCAGCAGCATCTCGAGCTCGACGGCGGCCAGTCCGAACGCCGCCGCCAGTGCATCGAGCGGCAGCGCCAGTCCCAGGCGCGCTGCGCGTTCGCGCAGCCGCGCCTCGTGCTCGAGTTCCTCCCGGCTCGGCCGGCGCGCCGCGCCGTAGGCCGGGCGCGCGGGGGGCGCACCCAATTGTTCGAGCAACTGGTCCACGTGCGGATCGGTGATGCAATAGGCTTTGACGTCCGGACGGCTCAAGGCGGCGTTCAGGCGCTTCTGCTCTCCGACCGCCAGGCACAGGGCGCGGCGCAGCGGTTGCAGGCGCAGTTCCAGGTGCGCGCGCGCGAGCTCGAAGGCGCTGGCCGCGTCCAGCTCAGAGGCGCCGGCGGCTGCGCATGGCGGGTCGGCGTCGTTCATGGTCCGGCGAACTCCACCCGCACGCCGGGCCACCAGGGCAGCCCGACGATGTCGCGCAGCAGGCCATGCTTGCTCAAGTCCATGTAGCGCCGGCCCAGCGCGGGACGCACCAGCACGCGCGCGCCGTCGTTGGTCACGCTGCCGCCGAAGTCGGCGAAACGCTCGAGCGCCAGCGCGGCATCAAGGCGCTCGCGCCCGTGCCACAGGGTGTGGGCCAGCTGATGCAATGCGCTGCACACGGCCAGCGTGATCGAGCATTCGGCCATGCGCATCGGCGTGGCGCGCGCCGCGATCACCAAGGGACGGCGCGTCACCAACTCCCGGTGGGTGGCCGCCAGCAGCGTGCCGGCCTCGTCGAACACGCGCGCCAGCTGCACGCCATGACGGCGCAGCAGCGCATGATTGGTCCACAGGCCCGCGCCCGCGCTGCACCAGCCCGGACCTGGCGGCGCCCCGAGCGCGACCGCGCGCAAGCCACGCCCGTCCAGTGCCGCCGGCAGGGGCGACGCGGCTGCTGCGGAGCCCAGCCACCACAAGCGCCCCGGCAGCAGATCGACGCTGCGCAGCAGCGCGTCCAGGTCAAGCCACCAGCCCAGCACTTGCGAGCTGGCGATGTCCAGCATCGCCCATTGCCCGCCAGCGCACGCGTCGATCAGGATGCCGGGCGACTTACGCGCTCGCTCGGCGCTCCACCAGAAGGATGCATCGAGCGGCGCGCAGGCAGGCGACAAGGCGCGCAGGAAGCCATCCATGCGGACATTGTCGGGCGCCTGTTCCAGTCCGCACAGCAGCGCTGCCAACTGGCGCGTGGCGGCGCTGCGCGCCCAGCCATGGCGTGGCGGCGGACACAATTTGTAGGCGACGGCGGCGGCAAAGCAGGCCGACTGTTCCAGCGTATCGGTGCAGGACAGCGCGGCGCGCAAGCCGTCGAAATAGCGCTGACGCGACAAGATCCCCAGCACGACGAAAGGCAGCACCGATTCCACTTCCACCCGATCATGACGCCGGGGCGCGGGCGCTGCGCGCCGCACCCGCTCCGGATTCGCCGGCGTGGCCTGCACCCGTGCGCGCGCCTGGACCCGGGAGCGCCCGCCATCCGATGGGGTGGGCGGCGCCGGCGGCTGCCCCACGCGCGCGCCCGCCTGCCCGTGCGCATGGGGCTCTGGCGCCGGCGCCCCGAGCAGGGCTTCGACCACCTGGACCAGCCGCTGCGCCAGCGCGGGGTCCAGCCCCTGCTCCTGCATGGCCTGCTGCATGCACAGCAGCC
>JBKHWY010000094.1:0-11529 GCA_046566285.1 Gammaproteobacteria bacterium
CGCCTACGGCTATGAATTCGGCCTGGCCGCGCGCGATCCTCAGCTTTCAACCTTCACATCGGCATCGGCCAGCGTGCCGGAAGACCAGCAGGCCGTGCCCGGCGCCCACCACTTCATCTGGGACCTGCCCGCGCTGCCGTACCGGGCGCGGCTGCCGGTGGAGCTGGACGCGTTTGCCTACTCCTGGCCGTTCGGGATGACCGCGCGCGGGATCGACTTCTACAAGGAACGCAGGCACCTGGCCGAACTGGGACGGCGCAGCAGCAGCTTCCGCTTCGGCGCCCACCAGGCGCGCCCCAACGACGAAGCGGAAACCGTGGTGCTGGTGATCGGCGAATCCTCGCGCTACGACCGCTGGCAGATCAACGGCTATGAACGCCCGACCAATCCGCAGCTGGCGCAGGAACGCAACCTGGTGCCGCTGGCCGACGTGATCACCTCGGTGTCCGCCACCCGCCTGTCAGTCCCGGTGATCATCTCGCGCAAACCCGCCATGCAAAGCCTGAAGGACGGCTTCTCGGAAAAATCGTTCCTGACCGCGTACAAGGAAGCGGGCTTCAAGACCTGGTGGCTGTCCAACCAGGTCTCGTTCGGCAAGTTCGACACGCCGGTGTCGGTGTTCGCGCGCGAGGCCGACGTGGTGGCCTTTTTCAACCTCGGCGGCTTCACCCACGCGTCGAACTACGACGAGGTGCTGCTGTCGCCCTTGAAGAGCGCCATGGCCGACCCGGCGCGCAAGAAGCTGATCGTGCTGCATTCGCTGGGCAGCCACTGGAACTACAGCCAGCGCTACCCCCAGCGTTTCGATGCCTGGCAGCCCTCGCTGTTCGGCGTGGACAAGCCGGCCCTGACCGACACCGCCATCCGCGCCCAGCTCTCCAACAGCTACGACAGCAGCATCCTGTACACCGACTGGTTCCTCTCGAACGTGATCGGCACGCTGCGCGCGTCCAGCCAACGCACCGCGATGGTGTATGTGGCCGACCATGGCCAGACCCTGTACGACAAGCGCTGCAACCTGGTCTTCCACGGCCATAACACCCAGTACGAGTTCCACATCCCGGCCTTCGTCTGGTATTCCGACCCGTACCAGGCGCGTTATCCCGACAAGGTGGCGCAATTGCGCGCGCACAGCGGCGCGCGCCTGGCCACCGAAAACATGTTCCACACGCTGCTGGACATGGCGGACATCCGCTATCCGGACGAACACCTGGAATGGAGCATCGTCAACCGCCAGTTCAAGGTGCACAAGCGCTACGTGGACAGCTATGGCTGGGCCAACTACGACAACGCCAATTTCAAGGGCGACTGCCGCGAAGTGATCGACAAGGGCAAGCCGCTCAAGCGCGACAAATAAGCCGTCCGTCGCGGGCGCAGGTTCTGTCCTACCCCTGTCCGCTGTCCGCCCGCCTCCCCTGTCCGGACACTGCGGACACGCCGGTCGACGCAGGCACTTCCTTTGTAATCAGTGAGATAAGTTCTGGCACGCTTCCTGCAAATAGCCCTGCACCGCTATTTGAACGAAGCACACCATGATCCGTGACACCTCAGCCCAGGACCAGATCGTCACCACTCCGGCGCCAAGACGGCGTTTGCTGGTCTCTTCCGTGATTGCCCTGGTGGCGCTGGCCGCGGCCGTCCCGCTGCTGTCGGCCTGGCGCACCAATGAACCCAAGGTAAGCGCCGAACGGCTGCGCGTGGCCGCGGTCACGCGCGGCACCCTGGTGCGCGACGCCGCCGTCAATGGCCGCGTGGTGGCGGCCGTCAGCCCCACCCTGTATGCCAGCGCCCCCGCCACCGTCACCTTGAAAGTGGCGGCCGGCGACACCGTCAAGCGTGGCCAGGTGCTGGCCGTGCTGGAGTCGCCCGACCTGGCCGACGCGCTCAAGCGCGAGCAGTCGAGCGTCAGCCAGCTGGAAGCGGAAGTGGCGCGCCAGCGCATCCTGGCGAAAAAGCAGAAACTGCTGGCCCAGCGCGAAGCCGACACCGCCGAGATCGAGCGCCTGTCCGCCCAGCGCACATTGGAGCGCTACGAATCGGTGGCGCAGGTGGGCGTGATCGCCAAGATCGACTACCAGAAGGCCAAGGATGCCTTGCGCTCGGCCGAGATCCGCGCGCGCCACGCCGCCAGCGCGGCGGGACTTGAATCGGACGACGTCGGCCTGGCCCTGCAAACCAAGCTCGGTGAACTGGAGCGCCAGCGCCTGTCGCTGGCCAATGCCCAGCGCCGCGTGGACGAACTGACCGTGCGCGCGCCCGTCGATGGCTTCATCGGCACCCTGGCCGTGCAGGACCGCAGCGTGGTGCCGGCCAATGCACCCCTGATGACGCTGGTGGACCTGTCGCGCCTGGAAGTCGAACTCGAAGTGCCCGAAACCTATGTGGCCGACATGGGCCTGGGCATGAAGGCCGTGGTGGACCTGGGCGGCGCCAGCGCCACCGGCACGCTGTCGGCCCTGTCGCCGGAAGTGGTGAAGAACCAGGTGCTGGCGCGCGTGCGCTTCGAAGGCGCGCAGCCGGCCGGCCTGCGCCAGAACCAGCGCGTGAGCGCGCGCCTGCTCATCGACGAGCGCCCCAACGTGCTTATCGTGCCGCGCGGCTCGTTTGTTGAAGAAGAAGGCGGACACTTTGCCTACGTGCTGCAGGGTGGCGTGGCCGTGCGCACGCCCGTGACCCTGGGCGCCACCAGCGTGGCCGCCGTCGAGATCCGCGCAGGACTCAAGCCGGGCGACCAGGTGGTGGTGGCCGGCACCGACAGCTTCGCCCACGCGCCGCGCGTCGCCATCCGCCAATAGAAGAAACAAGAACACATCGTTGACAATGCCTCACCCCCTACAAAGGAAACCGCCATGCTGCGCATGACAAAGCTGTCCAAGGTGTACCGCACCCACATGATCGAAACCCATGCCCTGCGCGGTTTCGAGATCAACGTCGAACAGGGCGAATTCGTCACCGTCACCGGGCCTTCCGGCTCGGGCAAGACCAGCTTCCTGAACATCGCCGGGCTGCTGGAAGACTTCACCGACGGCCAGTACATCCTCGACGGGATCGACGTGAAGCACCTGGACGACAACGCCCGCTCGCGCCTGCGCAACGAGAAGCTGGGCTTCATCTTCCAGGGCTTCAATCTGATCCCCGACCTGAACCTGTTCGACAACGTCGACGTGCCGCTGCGCTACCGGGGCTTCAATGCGCGCGAACGCCGCCGCCGCATCGAGGACGCGCTCGGCAAGGTCGGCCTGGCCTCGCGCATGAAGCACTACCCGTCCGAGCTGTCCGGCGGCCAGCAGCAACGCGTGGCGATCGCGCGCGCTGGCCGGCTCACCCAAGCTGCTGCTGGCCGACGAGCCGACCGGGAACCTCGATACCCAGATGGCGCGCCGGGTGATGGAACTGCTCGAGGACATCAACGCCCAGGGCACCACCATCCTGATGGTCACGCACGACCCGGAACTGGCCGTGCGCGCCCAGCGCAATGTGCACATCATCGACGGCCAGGTGTCGGACCTGGTGCGCAAGGCGCCCAGCCTGTTCGCCGCGCAGCCGGCGTAAGGAGGGGCCATGGTCCAGTTTTCCCTGCTTCAGTATTACGCCCGTCTCGGCCTGCGCAGCCTGCGCCGCCACCCCGCGCTCACCGCGCTGATGGTGCTGACGCTGGCCATCGGCGTGGCGGCCAGCATGTCTACCCTGACGATCCTGCACGTGATGTCGGGCGACCCGATTCCGCAGAAAAGCGAGCGGCTGTTCATGCCCCTGCTCGACAATGGCCCGCGCGAAGGCTTTAATCCCTTGGATCGGGGCTATCGGGACACCCAGATGAGCTACCGCGACATCACCGCCCTGCTGGCCGGCGCACCCGCCCAACGCAGCAGCGCGCTGTACACCGTGCGTGCCGCCATCGAGCAGGCCAGGGCCGACCTGCCGGTGCTCGACAGCGGAGGCATGGCCGTCAACCGCGATTTCTTCGCGATGTTCGACGCGCCCTTCCTGCGGGGCCAGGCCTGGAGCGAGAGCGACGACAAGCTTGGCGCCGACATGGTGGTGCTGAGCGCCCACCTGGCCGAAGCGCTGTTCGGCAGCGCCGACCCGGTGGGCCGGCGCGTGCGCATGTTCGGCCATGACTACCAGGTGACGGGCGTGGTCAAGCCGTGGCGCGTGGCGCCGCGCTTCTATGCGCTCAACAGCACCGGCGCGTTCGGCGCGCCGGAGGAATTCTGGATTCCATTCCGCTCCGCGATCCGCCACGAAACCCCGACCAAATCCGGGATGAGCTGCTACCAGCAGCGCCAGCCCGGCTGGCAGGGGTTGCTGGACTCGGAGTGCACCTGGATCCAGATGTGGTTCGAGATGCGCACGAGCGCCGGCCGCGCCGAGCTGCAGGCCTACCTCGACAACTACACCAGCGAGCAGCGCAAGCTGGGGCGCTTCCTGCGCGCCGTGCCCAACGAGCTGCATGACGTCATGCAGTGGCTGCGCCATGAAAATGTGGTCGGTCGCGACGAGCGCCTGTCCGCCGGGCTGGCGGTCGGCTTCCTGCTGCTTTGCCTGGTCAATACCGTCGGCCTGCTGCTGGCCAAGTTCTCGGCGCGCTTTGCCGAGGTGGGCGTGCGGCGCGCGCTGGGCGCCTCGCGCCGCGACATCTTCCAGCAATGCCTGGTCGAAGCCAGCGTGGTGGGCCTGGCCGGCGGCGCGGCCGGGCTGGCGCTGGCCTACGGCGCCCTGGCCCTGATCGGCATGCAGTCCGACGAGATGCGCCGCGCCGCCCAGATGGACTGGCAGATGCTGCTGGGGACCGTGGCCATGGCGCTGGCCGCGGCGCTCCTTGCCGGCCTGCTGCCGACCTGGCGCGCCTGCCAGGTCACGCCCGCCCTTCAACTGAAATCGCAATGAGGCAACCCATGGAAATCCGTCCCACCCTCTCCGCGCTCATGCGCAGCAAGACCGGCGCGATCCTGGTCGCCCTGCAGGTGGCCATCAGCCTGGCGATCCTGGCCAACACCCTGCACATCGTCAGCGTGCGCCTGGAAGTGGCCGCCCGTCCCAGCGGCATGGCCGCCGAAGCCGACCTGGCCTACTTCAGCGTGCGCCATCTCGTCCAGGGCTCGCACCAGCAGCAGCTGATGCGCCAGCAGCAGGAGACGGCCGCGCTGCGCGCCGTCCCCGGCGTCACCTCGGTGGCCTGGACCAACCAGATGCCGATGTCCTGGAGCGGCAGCTCGACCTCGGTCTCACTCGACCGCAAGCAGGAGCGCGACAGCGCCAACGTGGCCATGTTCATTTCCCCGGATTCGCTGGTCTCGACGCTGGGCTTAAAGCTCGTGGAAGGGCGCGACTTCAACAGCGCCGACGTGGTCGAAGTGGACGGGAACAATTCGATGGTCCCACCCGGCACGGTGATCATCACACGCGCGCTGGCGGCCAAGCTCTGGCCCGGCGCCGCCAGCGTGGTGGGCAAGACGCTGTACTACGGCACCGGTGCGGGCGCCCAGCCCAGCCGCGTGGTGGGCGTGGTCGACATGCTGCAAACGCACAGCGCGCAGCTCGACCCGAGCGGCTACCTGTCGCTGATTTCCCCCGCGCGCCTGACCAACGCATTCCAGTCGAGCTACGTGGTGCGCGTCCAGCCGGGCCAGCGCGAGCGCGTCATCAAGGAGGCGCAAAACGCGCTGCGCAAGGCCTCGCCCACGCCGATCATCCTCGATACCCGCACGGTGGAACAGGACCGCGATGGCCGCTACCGCGCCGACCGCGCGCTGGCCTGGATGCTGGTGACGGTGAGCGCGCTCCTGCTCCTGGTGACGGCCAGCGGCATCGTCGGCATGGCCAGCCTGTGGGTGACGCAGCGGCGCAAGCAGATCGGGGTGCGGCGCGCGCTAGGCGCACGGCGCATCGACATCCTGCGCTACTTCATCGTGGAGAACTTCATGATCACCAGCGCCGGCGTGGCGGCCGGCGTGCTGGGGGCCATTGGCCTGAACCAGCTGCTGGTGGCGCAGCTGTCGATCGAGCGCCTGCCGCCGGCCTACCTGCTGGCCGGCGCCGGCCTGTTCTGGGCGCTCGGCGTGGCGGCCGCCTACGGCCCGGCGTGGCGCGCGGCCAGCATTTCGCCGGCCACCGCCACTCGCACCGCATGAACCCCGATGCTATGCTAGCGCCATGCCTACTGCCGTGCCTACCGCCGTGCCTACCGCCGTGCCTACCGCCCCGACTGTACTGATCATCGACGACAACGCCGCCGTCGCCATGGCACTGGACGTGCTGTTTTCCCTGCACGACATCGCCACCCTGCACGCGGCCTCGCCGGAACAGGGCCTGCAGCTGCTCGAGACGCGCGAGGTGGACCTGGTGGTCCAGGACATGAACTTCTCGGCCGACACCACCTCCGGCGAGGAAGGCCGCGCGCTGTTCGCCGAGATCCGCGCCCGTCATCCGGATTTGCCGGTGATCCTGCTGACCGCCTGGACCCACCTGGACGCGGCCGTGGAGCTGGTCAAGTCCGGCGCGGCCGATTACCTGTCCAAGCCGTGGAACGACGACCGCCTGGTGGCCAGCGTGCGCAACCTGATCGAACTGGGCCAGGCCAACCGCGCGCTGGCCCGGCGCACCCAGCGCGAGCGCCGCGAACGGCGCGCGCTGGAACAGCAGTTCGATCTGCGCGGCCTGGTGTGGCAGGACCCGGCCATGGAACGCGTGCTGCATCTGGCCTGCCAGGTGGCGCGCGCCGACGTGCCGGTGCTGGTGAGCGGCCCGAATGGCGCCGGCAAGGAGCGCATCGCCGAGATCATCCAGGCCAATTCGCTGGTGGCCGACGGCCCCTTCGTGGTGCTCAATTGCGGCGCGCTGCCGTCCGAATTGATCGAGGCCGAACTGTTCGGCGCCGACGCCGGCGCCTACACCGGGGCCTCCAAGGCGCGCGAGGGCAAGTTCGAAGCGGCCGATGGCGGCACCCTGTTTTTGGACGAGATCGGCAACCTGCCGCTGGCCGGGCAGATGAAGCTGTTGCGGGTGCTCGAGACCGGGCGCTTCGAGCGGCTTGGGTCAAACCGCGAACGGCAGGTGAAGGTACGTGTCATCAGCGCCACCAATGCCGACCTGGCGGCCATGATCAAAAGCGGCGCGTTCCGCGAAGACCTGTTCTATCGCCTGAACGTGATCGAGATCCGCGTGCCGGCACTGGCCGAACGGCCAGGCGACATCCTGCCGCTGGCGCTGGGCTTCCTGACGCCGGGCAAGCAGCTGACGCCGGGGGCGGAAGCGGCCCTGCTGGCGCACGGCTGGCCCGGCAATGTGCGTGAATTGAAGAACGTGATCACGCGCGCCGGCCTGCTGGCGCGCGGCGACGAGATCGGCGTGGACGACCTGGGCCTGCCGGCCGCCCGGTCGGCGCCCCTTGGCGAGGCCGAACCGGACCGTGCGGACATCACCCGTGCGCTGGCGCGCGCCGGCGGCATCGTCTCGCAAGCGGCGGCGGACCTGGGCCTGTCGCGCCAGGCACTGTACCGGCGCATGGAACGCCTCGGCATCCCACGCCCATGAAGATGGTGACCCGTTTGGGCCTGTGCGCGGCCGCCACGGCCGGCGCCGGCGCCGCGCTGGGCGCCCTGCTGGCCGCGCAGCTGACGCTCTCGCCTGTGCTGGCGGGCAGCCTTGCGGCATTGGCCGTGATGCCGCTCGCCTGGATGGCCGTGCGCGCCCAGCTGCAACCCATGCTGTCGCTGTTTCGCGCCATCGAAGGCACCGTGACGAGCTACCGTGATGGCGACTTCGCCTTCGGCCTGCACTGGGACCGCGCGGACGAACTGGGCGAACTGGTCGAAGCGCACAACCAGCTGGGCGCGGTGCTGCGCGAGCAGCGCCTGGGGCTGGTGCAGCGCGAACTGCTGCTCGACACGATGGTGCAGAACACGCCGGTGGCGATGCTGCTGGTGGCCGACGCCGGCGCCATCGTCTACGCCAACGTGGCGGCGCGCCAGTTGCTGGGCCGGGGCCGCAAGCTGGAAGGCCATCGCCTGGACGAGGTGGTCGCGCAGTCCGCCAGCGCGCTGGCCGACGCGCTGGCGCGAGGTGGCGACGGGCTGTTCTCGGTGGGCGAAGGCGATGCGGAGGAAGTGCTGCACCTGGCCCGGCGCACGTTCACCCTCAACGGACGGCGGCACGAACTGCTGCTGCTGCGCCAGCTCACCCTGGAGCTGCGCCGCCAGGAAGTGCAGACCTGGAAAAAGGTCATCCGGGTCATCAGCCATGAATTGAACAATTCGCTCGCCCCTCTGGCCTCGCTCGCGCACTCGGGCGCGGAACTGGTGCGGCGCGGGCAGACCGAGCGCCTGCCGCAGATCCTGCAGACGATCGGCGAGCGCACCCGCCACCTGGAGAGCTTCATCGACGGCTACGCGCGCTTTGCCAAGCTGCCGACGCCGCGCCTGGCCCCGGTGGGCTGGCCGGACTTCGTCGAACACCTGCGTGCGCAGGTGGCGTTCACGCTGGCCGGCGCCCTGCCCGAGGGCGCGGCGCAGTTCGACCGCGCCCAGATGGAGCAGGCCCTCCTGAACCTGCTCAAGAATGCCCACGAATCCGGTTCGTCCCCGGAGGACGTCACTTTAAGCGTGAAGGTGGCCGCGGGCACGCTGCGCATCGAAGTGGCCGACCGGGGACCCGGCATGAACGACACCGTATTGACCAACGCGCTGGTGCCGTTCTACTCCACCAAGCGCAATGGCACGGGCCTGGGCCTGGCGCTGGCGCGCGAGATCGCCGAGGCGCATGGCGGGCGCATCACGCTTGCCAACCGCGACGGCGGCGGCCTGGCGGTGGCGCTGATCCTTCCGGCCCCGCGCGCCTAGGTGCACCTGGCATGGGGAGGCACGTGTATGATGCAGGCCCCATGACTGATCCGCTTTCCAGCGGGCGCTTCAGCGCCCCGGGCCATCCACCGGCCACCATCACCGAATTCAAGGGCGTGCGCTTCCTGCACCTGGGCACCTCGTGGGTCCAGGGTGCGATGCGCCTGTCCAAGCCCGACAACATCGAACTCGAATACGTGCAGATGATGATGATGTGGATGCTGTTCATCCCGGCGCCACGCCACATTGTGCAGCTGGGCCTGGGCAGCGCGGCGCTGACCAAGTTCTGCTACCAGCGCTTTCCTGAGGCGCGCGTGTCGGTGGCGGAATTGAACCCGAACGTGATCGCCATCTGCGAGGCCCTGTTCGGCCTGCCGCCCAACGACGCGCGCCTGGACGTGCGCGAGATGAACGCGCTGGACTTCGTCATGGACCCGGCCCGCCGCGCCAGCGTGGACGTGCTGCAGGTCGACCTGTACGACGAACAGGCGCGCGGACCGGTGCTTGATTCGCCGGAGTTCTACCAGGCCTGCGCCGACTGCCTGACCGACGGCGGCATCATGACGGCCAACGTGTTCGGCGACTTTTCCAACTATGACAAGAACCTGCAGCACATGGAACTGGCATTCGACGCCGTCGTGTGGCTGCCGGAAGTGCACGATGCGAACATCGTCGTGGTGGCGTTCAAGCACGCGCCGCAGATCGACTTCTCGGTCCTGTACGAACGCGCGGCTGCCATCAAGCGCGCCATGAACCTCAATGCCAAGGCCTGGGTCGATGGCTTGAAGGACTGGATGCGCGACCATTCATAGGCGCCGCTCGCGCCACCACAGCAGCAGCAGCGCCGCGCCGAACACGGCGGCGAACGGCCAGGCCGGCAGCGGCCGCGCCCGCGCCTGCGCCAGCCCGGGCGTGCGCGCCGCATAGGCCGCCGTCGCCGCGCGCCGCAAAGCGGCCTGCCAGGACGGCCAGTCGGTATTGGCGTACACGTACACCTGGTGGGTGGCGGGGCCGGATTGCGCCTCCAGCCAGCCGGTTTTCGCCGGCCACACCGCCACGCACAGCGCGTCCGCACGGTCGCTGCGCGCCTGCCAGGCGATGCTCTGGCGCAGCTGGGGAAACAGCGCGTTGCCGCTCGCGCCGCGCGCACACACCTCCAGGCGGTCGTGCGGCAGCGGCAGCGCTTCCGTGTCCACCCATTCGACACCGTCGCCCTGCCGTACATCCAGGCGGTCGAAGATCTCCTGCCACCACAGGCTGTGCGCGCGCGGGTCGCCAATGGCCATGCGGTGCCAATCACCCTGCGCCAGCCAGGCCTTGCGGCCTTCCCGTTCCAGCGCCAGCGGGCCGGCTTCGACCGTCTGCGCATCGTCGGGGGGCGCGCCGATCACCAGCAGCGCGGCGCCGCTCCCCGCCAGCTCCGGATGGGCAGCCAGCCAGGGGCCGTCCATGACCACCAGGTCGGCCTGCGCAAAGGGCGTGCGCGGCAGCTGGCCCCGGATGATGCCGCTGCCCAGTTCCACCTGCCAGTCCAGCAGCGCGCCACTGTCGGCCAGCAGCGTATGCAAGGCATGCAGGTCGAACGACGGCGCGCTGAAGCGCCCGGTCACGCGCAAGGCGGGCGGCTCGACGACGAGCAGCGGCACCGGGCCCTGCTCGATCACCTGGCCTTTCGCGTCCAGGACGCGCGCCTTGAGCACCATGCGCTCGGCCGCCGGCGGGGTCCAGGCCAGCGCCTGGGTGGCGCCCTTGCCGTTCGATTCGGCCAGCAGCAGGCCGTTCTCGGCCAATAGCTGCATGCGCCAGCCGCTGGCGCCGGGACGGGTGGCGGTCAGCCGGAACAGGCTGCCGCGTGCGATCCGGCGCGGGAAATCCAGCGTCAATGTCGCGTCCTTGGGCGCCTGCCACGTCAGCGGACGGGCCGGCAGGTCGCGCCAGCGCGCCGCGCGCATGCCGTCGCCTTTCACGCCGATGCTGCGCACGTCGCCGAGGTCGGCGGGCGGCCCCTCCGGATCGATCAGCGCATGCGCGCGCGTCTGGCCAGGCAGGGTATGGTCACCCAGCAGAACCGAGAGCGCCGCCGCCGCAATGAGCGCCAGCAGCGCGTCGAGCCACTGGCGGCTGAGCGCATACATCAGCGCGCTGGCCGCGCCGGTCAGCATCACCAGGATCACGACGATCATTGCGCGCCTCCCTGGCGCCAGGCGCGCGCGAAGCGGGTGTCGATGGCCGGACTGCCGTGCAGCGCCAGCGCGCCGGTCGGAACGCCGGTTGCAACGCCAGCACGCAGCCAGGCGCGCAGCACGGCGCGGCAGCTGCCGCAGCCGTCGTCCACGTCCTGCACCGCGCGCTGCGCCGCCAGCCGCTGTGCTTCACCTGGCAGGCGCGCGCCGATCCACGCATGGGCGTCGGCCTTCCATGCGGCCGGCAAGGGACCCGGGTGGTCCAGCGCGGCCATCAGCGCGCGCAGTCCGGGCGGCATGGCGCCGGCCCACTCGCCTTGCGCACGCCGTTCAAGGCCCCCATCGGCGCTGCCCAGCGCCACCCGCGCCGTCCCTTCATTGGCCGCAGCGCTGCGATAGCGGGCGACGCGCGCGGCCTGCTGCAGCTGGATCAGCGCTGCGAGGGCCCGCTGCTGCGGCGCCAGGGCAGCCTTGAGCGATTGCGCCGCCAGTGCATCCTGGGCTTG
>JBKHWY010000095.1:0-11528 GCA_046566285.1 Gammaproteobacteria bacterium
CTGCTGTACGACCAGCTGCTGCAGGGGATCGCGACGGGCCTGATCAACCCGTTCGGCCCGTCCAGCGCCGAAGGCGTGGCGCTGCTCGACCGCATCCAGGTCAACGACGTGGTGCGGCGTGCGCGCGGCACCATGGACAGCCTGGACTTCAAGGCTTCCCGTGCGCTGACCGCACTGCCGGGCGGCGACCTGGCCCTGGCCGTGGGCGGCGAACTGCGGCGCGAACGCACCGACTTCAACCCGTCGGCGCTGCTCATGAGCGACAACATCAACGACGACTTCGCGCCCGAAGGCGGCCGCGCCACCAGCGACCGCCGCAAGGTGTACGCGCTGTTTACCGAGGTGCAGGCGCCCTTCTCCAAACAGTGGCAGGGCCAGTTCTCGGCCCGCTACGACCATTACCAGCAGGTGGGCGGCGCGCTCAGTCCCAAGGTGGGCCTGGCATGGACGCCCACTTCGTCGGTGCTGGCGCGCGCCTCGATCGGCCGCGGCTTCCGCGCCCCGTCGATGACGGACCTGTACCGCCCCACCGTGTACAGCGCCACCGCCACCCTGCCCGACCCGGTGTATTGCGCGACGGTGGACAACAACTACGCCGACTGCGCCGACAACTGGAACACGCGCCGCTACAGCAACGTCAACCTCAAGCCGGAAAAGAGCCGCCAGCATTCGGTGGGCCTGGTGATCGAGCCGGACAAACACTGGACGGCCAGCCTGGACTACTGGCACATCAAGCGCACCAACCTGATCAGCGAGATCGGCGACGACATCATCCTCGCCAACCTGAACAAGTACGGCAACCTGGTGCACCGCGATGACGAGGGCTACATCGACTACATCGAGCTGCACAAGGAAAACCGTGGCGCCCAGGTGGCCAGCGGGCTCGATCTGGTGGTGGACCTGCACCGGGTGGACACCGCATTCGGGCGCTTCGGCGGTCACCTGTCCGGCACCTATGTGCTGACGTCCAAGGTGCAGACCGGCCCGGGCGACCCCTACGTGAGCAACCTGGGACGTTTTGTCACCGACATGGTGGTGCAGCGCTGGCGCCATACGCTGACCCTGGACTGGGAGCGCGGCCCGTTCTCGGCCAGCGTGTCGAACACCTTCTCGTCCTCGTACGACGACCAGAACTCGGCCATCAATATCGACGACGGCAGCGTGGTGGCGGCCAACCGGGTGAAGTCGTATTCACTGTGGGATTTGTCGGGCGCGTATGACGCGACGCCGAACCTGAAGCTGCGCCTGGGCGTGCAGAACCTGTTCGACAAGGCGCCGCCGTTCTCGAACCAGGCCTACCACTTCATCTCGGGTTACGACCCCACCTACACCGACCCGCGCGGCCGGCGCTTCTACGCCAGCGCCAACTACGCGTTCCGCTAGGCCAAGGGGCGCCAGCGGGGCAGTTGTACGCTGCCCCGCCTGCCTAGCCTTGGCGGCGACGGCGGGCCAGCGCACCCACCAGCGCCAGGCCCAGCACCGTCATCGCCCAGGTGTCTGGCTCCGGCACGGCCGCGATCAGGTATTGCGTGTCCGGCGTGAAGCGCCAGATGCGGTAGTGATCCGTGCTTTCGTAGTAGTTGTTGTAGAACAGCTGGTCGCCCGTCTGGAAGGTGCGGATGTGGTTGCAGCACCAGTCGTCCAGCACCCAGTAGACGTTTAATTGCACCGGCTGCCCGGGCGTGAACGAAAAGCCGCCCACGTCGCAGAAGCTGGCCGAGCATTGCAGGAGGTTCTGCCCTTCGAACCGCAGGCTGGTCAGTTCCGGCAGGGTGATGGCGCCGTCACCATTGCTGTCCGTCCCGGAAAAGCTGCCGCTGACGGCCAAGGTGGGATCGAAGGCCGAATACCCCACGTCCTCGAAGCCCGTGAACGAGAAGTTCCACTGCGACGCCGGCTGGGTCGCCGGCACGTCCACCGCCTGCGCGGCGGCGCAGGACATGGCCAGGATGGCACTGCCAAGAATGCGTTTGAACATATTGATCTCCCCTCCGTCGGTTGTCGGGAAATCATGACAGGAATGCGCGCAAGGCGGCGCGCATGCCCTTGTGCTTGTGGCATTTTTGCACTGATGCTTTCAGGCAGTGCTATCCGCCCAGGCTGGCCAGTTCGGCGTCCGTGAAGCCCGCGCTGCGGCGCGCGTCCAGGTTGAACGGCCCTTTCAATACCGGCGCCTGGTAGCGCAGCGCCAGCTCGGGATAGGTCGCCACCGGGTCGAGTCCGCGCAAGCCGCACAGGTAGCCATACCAGCGGTTGCCGATCTCCACGTGGCCCACCTCGTCGCGCAGGATGATGTCGAGGATGGCGGCGGCGGCCGCATCGCCGGCCTGGGCGATCTTGGCCCGCAGCGGGGGAATCGCATCCAGTCCGCGCGCCTCCAGGGTGCGCGGCACCAGCGCCATGCGCGCCAGCGCGTCCGCGCGGGTCTTCTCGACCATCTCCCACAGGCTGTCATGCGCGGGGAAGTCGCCGTAGGCGTAGCCCAGCGATTCCAGGTGCGCGGCCAGCAGCGTGTAGTGATAGGCCTCCTCGCCCGCCGCGCGCAGCCAGTCGGCGTAGTACGCCGGCGGCAGGCCGGCAAAGCGCCACAGGGCATCGAGCGCCAGGTTGACGGCATTGAACTCGATATGGGCCAGCGCGTGGATCAGCATCGCGCGGCCTTCCAGCGTGACCATCGAGCGCCGGCCCACCAGCCGGGGCGGCACCAATTCCGGGCGGGCCGGGCGCCCCGGAATGCCGTCCTCGCAGGCCAGCGGCGCCGCCGGATCGAGCGTGCATGCGCCTTGCGCCCACGCCCGCACGAGGGCTTCGACACGCGCGGTCTTGGCGCGCGGATCGCACTCCAGCAGACAGGCCAGCGATTCGGCGCGCAGTTCGGGAAATTCAGGCATGGATCGAACGGCTGATGAAAAACGGCGGCAGTGTAGCACCCGGCCCGTGCACCGCGTGAATTGTGCGTCTGCAAACATGTGAAACGAATATATTGGGGTGCAGAACCGGCCGCATATTGGCATAGCTCGCCAAGGCCGGAAACCCTTGTTGCCAACGTCCTCGCCACCTAGCCAGGAGCCCCCATGCCCGAGTTCGATCCATCCCGAAGAAAACTGCTCAAGGCGTCCGCCATGGCCGCTGGCGGCGCAGTCGCCGCCGCGCCCGTCGCGCAGGACGCCCAGGCGAAGCCGGCCGCCCCCACTGCCAGGCCGGGCGAGCCGCCACACCTGAGCGTGCTGCTGCGCGTGAACGGCGTCGAACACCAGTTGCTGGTCGATCCACGCACCACCCTGCTGGACGCCCTGCGCGAGCGTCTGCACCTGACCGGTCCCAAGAAAGGCTGCGACCAGGGCCAGTGCGGCGCCTGCACCGTCATCATCGACGGGCGCCGCATGACGTCCTGCCTGACCTTGGCCGTCATGCAGCAGGGCCACGAGATCACCACCATCGAAGGCCTGGGCACACCCCGCAACCTGCATCCGATGCAGGCCGCCTTCATCAAGCACGACGGCTACCAGTGCGGCTTCTGCACGCCCGGCCAGATCTGCTCGGCGGTGGCCATGCTGGACGAAGTGCGCGCCGGGATTCCCAGCCACGTCACGCCGGACCTGACCAAAAAGCCCGAGGCGACTGCCGCCGAACTGCGCGAGCGCATGAGCGGCAACATCTGCCGCTGCGGCGCCTATTCCAATATCCAGGACGCCATTGCCGACGTGGCCGGGCTGAATCGCTGAGAGCCGACCCATGAAATCTTTTACCTACGAACGCGCCACCTCGCCCGCCGAGGCGGCGGCGGCCGCCGCGCGCACGCCCGGCGCCCGCTTCATCGCCGGCGGCACCAACCTGCTCGACCTGATGAAACTGCAGATCGAGACCCCCAGCCACCTGATCGACGTGAACGACCTGGCGCTCGACCGCATCGAGGCCACGCCTGATGGCGGCCTGCGCGTGGGCGCGCTGGTCAAAAACACCGACCTGGCCGCGCATGAGCGCGTGCGGCGCGACTACGGCGTGCTGGCGCGCGCCCTGCTGGCGGGCGCCTCGGCCCAGCTGCGCAACCAGGCCACCACCGCCGGCAACCTGCTGCAGCGCACCCGCTGCCCCTACTTCTACGACACCAACCAGCCCTGCAACAAGCGCAAACCCGGCAGCGGCTGCGGCGCGCTGGGCGGCTTTTCGCGCATCCACGCCATCGTCGGCGCGTCGGATGCCTGCATCGCCACCCATCCGAGCGACATGGCGGTGGCCATGCGCGTGCTGGACGCCACCATCGAAACCGTGCGGCCCAACGGCGCCCTGCGCACCATCCCGATCGCGGACTTCCACAAGCTGCCCGGCGCCACCCCGCACATCGAGCACGCGCTGGAGCCGGGTGAACTGATCACTGCCGTCACCTTGCCCAAGCCCTTGGGCGGCGCGCACATCTACCGCAAGGTGCGCGACCGCGCCTCCTATGCGTTTGCCCTGGTCTCGGTGGCCGCCGTGATCCAGCGCGACGGCAGCGGCCGCGTCGCCCTGGGCGGCGTGGCGCACAAGCCCTGGCGCGTGGAAGCCGCCGAATCCGAGCTGGCGCGCGGCGCCATGGCCGCCAGCGCGGGGCTGCTCACCGGCGCGCGCACCACTCCTGACAACGCATACAAGGTACCGCTGGTCGAGCGCACGCTCGCCTCGGTCCTGCAAGAGGCGAAAGGCTGACCATGAAGTTCGACTCTCCCGCCAGCATCAACCCCATCGACCAGCTGAAAGTGGTCGGCAAACCCGTGGACCGCATCGACGGCCCGCTCAAGACCACCGGGACGGCGCCGTATGCCTACGACCGTCACGACGTGGTGCCCAACCAGGCCTTCGGCTACGTGCTCGGTTCGGCCATCGCCAAGGGCCGCATCGTGTCGATGGACCTGGCCGCCGCAAAGGGCGCGCCGGGCGTCATTACGATCGTCACCGCGCACAACGCCGGCAAATTGGGCAAGGGCGACCGCAACACCGCGCATCTGCTGGCCGGCCCGAATGTCGAGCACTACCACCAGGCCGTGGCCCTGGTGGTGGCCGAGACGTTCGAGCAGGCGCGCGCGGCCGCGCACCTGATCCGCGTGGAGTACGCGCGCAGCAAGGGCAACTTCGACCACGACGCCGCCAAGGAGTCCGGCAAGGTGGTGGCTTCGTTCGGCAGCCCCGGCCAGACCCAGGTCGGCAACTTCGACGGCGCGTTTGCCTCCGCGCCCGTGCGCCTGGACGAGACCTACCGCACCGCGCACGAATCGCACAGCATGATGGAGCCGCATGCCAGCATCGCCGCCTGGGAAGGCGACCAGCTGACGCTGTGGACCTCGACCCAGATGGTGGCCTGGACCGTGGGCGACGTCGCCAAGACCCTCGGCATCGGCAAGGACAAGGTGCGCGTGCTCTCGCCGTACATCGGCGGCGGCTTCGGCTGCAAGCTGTTCGTGCGCGCCGACGCCGTGCTGGCCGCGCTGGGTGCACGCGCGGCCCGGCGCCCCGTGCGGGTCGGCCTGCAGCGCGCCCTGATCCCCAACAACACCACGCACCGCTCGGCCACCGTGCAGCGCATCCGCATCGGCGCCACCCGTGACGGCAAGATCGCCGCCATCGGCCACGACGGCGTGTCCTTCAACCTGCCGGGCGGCGGGCCGGAGACGGCGGCCATGCAGACCCGCCTGCTGTATGCCGGCGAGAATCGCGCCACCGCCATCCGCGTGGCCGACCTGGACCTGCCGGAAGCGAACGCCATGCGCGCGCCCGGCGAAGCGCCCGGACTGGCGGCGCTGGAAATCGCGATCGACGAGATGGCCGAAAAGCTGGGCATGGATCCGATCGAGTTCCGCGTCAAGAACGACACCCAGATCGTGCCCGACAACCCCGAGCGGCCCAACTCCAACGACCCGCAGTCCAAGAAGCCCAAGGAAAAGCACAACCCGCACCCGCCCTTCTCGCAGCGTAACCTGGTGGACTGCCTGCAGATCGGCGCCAAGCGCTTCGGCTGGAACAAGCGCAATCCCAAGCCCGGGCAAGTGCGCGACGGGCGCTGGCTGATCGGGTTCGGGGTGGCGGCCGCCTTCCGCGACAACCTGCTGACCAAGTCCGCCGCGCGCGTGCGCCTGGACCGGCGCGGCATCGTCACCGTGGAAACCGACATGACCGACATCGGCACCGGCAGCTACACCATCATCGCGCAGACGGCCGCCGAGATGCTGGGCGTGCCGGTCGAGAAGGTGATCGTGCGGCTGGGCGACTCCAGCTTTCCGCAATCGTGCGGCTCGGGCGGCCAGTGGGGCGGCAACAACTCCACGGCGGGCGTGTACGCCGCCTGCGTCAAGCTGCGCGAAGCCATTGCCCGCGAAGCCGGCGTCGATCCGGCCCAGGCCCAGTTCGCGGGCGGCGAAGTGCGCGCCGGCGGTAAGGCGATGCCGCTGGCCCAGGCCGTGCGCGAACGCGAACTGGTGGGGGAAGACCACATCGAATACGGCGACATCGACAAGCGCGTGCACCAGTCCACCTTCGGCGCGCATTTCGTCGAAGTGGGGGTGGACGGCGCCACCGGCGAAGTGCGCGTGCGGCGCATGCTGGCCGTGTGCGCGGCCGGGCGCATCCTCAATCCCAAGACCGCGCGCAGCCAGGTGATCGGCGCGATGACCATGGGCGTGGGCGCCGCGCTGATGGAAGAACTGGTGGTGGACAAGCGCCAGGGCTTTTTTGTGAACCACGACCTGGCCCAGTACGAAGTGCCCGTGCATGCCGACATCCCGCATCAGGAAGTGGTGTTCCTGGACGAGACCGACCCCACCTCCTCGCCCATGAAAGCCAAGGGCATCGCCGAACTGGGGATCTGCGGCGTGGCGGCGGCGGTGGCCAATGCCGTGTACAACGCCACCGGCGTGCGGGTGCGCGACTATCCCATCACCCTCGACAAGCTGATTAACCGGATGCCGCTGGCGCTCTGACGCGCGCCCTCTGGCACCGAAACCAAACCAAACGCCGGCCCTTGTGCCGGCGTTTTCACTTTCACATTTTCCGCTTGACAAGCCAATCCAGTGATCCTAAAGTGATATCACTTTGATGTGACCTCACCAAGGAGACCATGATGGCAGCAAACACCCGCCGCGAAGCCGGCTTCACGTCCTTCAACGGCTACCTCGCCGCGCTGGCAGCACTGATTTTGCTGGCGGTCGGCGTCTGGTCGCTCGCGCACGCAGAAGGGCCGGGCGACGCCGTCATCAGCCTGGGCTCGCTGGCTGCCGCCGTCCTCACCGCGCTCGGCCTGTACATGCTGCAGCCGAACGAATGCGCCATCCTGACCCTGTTCGGCCGCTACATCGGCACCGACCGTGCCGAGGGCTTGCGCTGGGCCTTTCCGCTGTACCGCAAGCGCAAGCTGTCGGTCCGCGCGCGCAACTTCGTCGCCCCCACGCTGAAGGTCAACGACAAGCGCGGCAACCCGGTGGAGATCAGCGCGGCGATCGTCTGGCGCGTGCGTGACAGCGCCCAGGCCATCTTCGAAGTCGACGATTTCGAACGCTACGTGGCCGTGCAGGCCGAAGCCGGCATCCGCCACCTGGCCTCGCAATACGCCTACGACGAGGGCGAGGATCTGGGCAAGGGTGAAACCACCCTGCGCGCCGGCATGGACGAAGTGGCGCATGCGCTCAAGACCGAATTGCAGGCGCGCTTTGCCGCCGCCGGTGTGGAAACCCTGGATGCGACGCTCACCCACCTGGCTTATGCGCCGGAGATCGCCCAGGTCATGCTGCGCCGCCAGCAGGCCGAAGCCATCATCAGTGCCCGCGCCAAGATCGTGCACGGCGCGGTCAGCATGGTGGAAACGGCCCTGAAGGGGCTGGCCGAACGTGATATCGTCGAACTCGACGCCGAGCGCAAGGCCAGCATGGTGAGCAACCTGCTGGTGGTGCTGTGCTCGGACAAGGATGCGCAGCCGATCATCAACGCCGGCACGCTGTACAACTAAGCCGCAGGAAGCACGCGCTCCAACATGGCAAGTCCAGGTAAAAAGTCTTTTCCGCTGCGGATCGATCCGGCGCTATGGGTCGAGCTGCAGCGCCTTGCCGCCAACGAGCTGCGCAGCGTGAACGCCGAAATCGAGTTCCTGCTGCGCGAAAGCCTGACGCGGCGTGGCATCAAGATCAAGAGCACGCCGGAGGGCGACGACAAGGACGCGGAATGAGCGTGCGCGCACTTCAACGTCGATGCCGTCGTTCTGGGGCAGGAGGGTGCCGCAAGGCCAGCGACGATGTAGCGTTCGCATCCACCTGCACACTTGGAATCGCGGTTCTGGCGAAGGCCTCGGCGGCCCCGCCAGACCCCAGAGCGCGTTCAGTCATTGGCACGGTTCTACTCTGAGTAGGCGTGCTATGGATCCTGGCCTTCGAGGGTGTTGCGAAAGCGGCGATGCCATCTCATTTGCGTACACCGCGCACTAAAAACCGTCATTCTGGCGCAGGCCAGAATCCATGGCACACTCAGTCAGTGACATGGTTCTACTCTGAGCAAGCGCGCTATGGGTTCCGGCCTTCGCCGGAAGTCGTTTCGAGCAATGCTCGGAACGACGGTCTTTAGGGTGCGGCAGTCCAAACGTGGCGTGTCATTTTAGAGTTCTGCAACACCCTCCTGCGCCAGGACGACGGCTTTGCTTTGTCGGTGCAGCCACGCGTGAAGACACGCCTGCACGCAAGCGAAGCTACTACTGCGGCGCCGGCTCGGTCGCCACCAGCGTACGCTGCACCCAGCCGCCCGCCACATTCTCGCCATCGATCTTCACGAAGCCATCGCGCTCCTCGCCGGTGGCGATGGCCTCTTCCGAGCGCTTGAGCGTGCCCATCACCTTGCTGGTGGCGCGCGGCTCGGTGTACACCTTCACGCTCGACAGGCGCGCAAACACGCTGGCGCCGGCCGCCACCGGGGTTCCAGCCCGGGTCGACGCCTGCGCATTGACCTTGCTGGCCGCGCTGCTGGTGCGCACCAGGCTGGGCTGGTCGCGGATCTTCTGCACGATGCGGTTGTAGTTATCCAGCAGGCTGGCCGCCACCATCTTGCCTTCCGGCGTATTGGTATAGCCGCCCAGGCGGGTGTAGTCGCCGCCGCCCCAGCTCCAGCCGGAGATGCCGAAGTCGGTCTTCTTGGCCACGCCCTCTTCCGCCGCGATCTGGATGCCCGAGCGCACATCGGCGATCAGGAGGCTGGTCTGCGCTTCCTTGAACTTCATGTTGCCGGCAATGCCGCCCACCACGCTGCCCAGGCCACCCAGCAGGCGCCCGCCGTAATTCGAGATGGCTCCGCCCACTCCACCTGTATTGCCGGCGGTGAACTGCACCCCGGGCGTCATCACGAAGTCGGCCGCTTGCAGCTGGCCCTTGCCGATATTGGACCCGCTCAGGGTCTCGCCGGCGGCCGCCAGGGCGCGTTCTTCCTGCAGGTTTTCCATGGCGGCGCCGCGTTCGACCACCTGGAAGCAATTCGACTGCTGGATCATGATGCGCAGCAGCGAGACCGGCGAACCGAGCCCATAGCTCTGCAGCAGCGTGCTGCTGGCGCCGCGGTGCTCGCTCACGGCAATGGTGCCGAGCGGGCGCTCGCAACGCTCGACCTGGGAACTGGTTTCAGCGGCCTGCGCACCGGCGCTGCTGGCCAGCAGCGCGGCAAGAATCGATACTCGAACTGGTTTCATAGAAATCGTAGAGGCGGTGGGTAAAGCCGCATTCTAGCAATTTTCGTAACTGAAAATCCAACAAAGTTAGACAAACATCAATACCGGTGCAACATATGTCGTTATAGGGACTTGACGAATTCGCGGATGCCTGCAAGGAACATCTCCACGGCCATGGCGCTGAGAATCAGGCCCATCAGGCGTTCGAAGGCCGTCATCACTTGCGGCCCGAGCCGGTTCTGCAGGCGCTCGGCGCTCAGGAACACTGCCAGCCAGACCATCGCCACCGCCACCAGCGCGCCGACATGCACCAGCACCTCGGCCGCCCCCGTGGACGAGAACAGCAGCACGGTCGCCAGCGCCGACGGGCCGGCAATCGCGGGGATGGCCAGCGGAACAATGAAAGGCTCATGCCCTTCGCCGCCATCGCCGAGCGCCCCGCCCGGCTGCGGAAACACCATGCGCAGGGCAATCAGGAACAGGATCACGCTCCCGCCGATGCGCAGCGAAATCTCGGACAGCTGCATGGCCGACAGCAGCGGACGGCCGAAGAACATGAACAGCAGCAGGACGCAGAACGCGATGGTGCATTCGCGCACTACCACGCGCCAGCGCCGCTCGGGCGCCACTTGCGACAGCGCGCTGACGAACAGGGGCACGTTGCCGAACGGGTCGGTCACAAGGATCAGCAGGATGAAGGTCTGGATGAATGTCTGGCTCATGCGCGCATCATAGCCCGGCTGGCGGCACCGCCCTCCCGGCGTCCCGCCGTGCTGTGGCTATTCGCCGACACTCGAGCGCACCCGCGCGGCCGGGAAACTCGTCCGAGCCGTCTTAACGTCGCCGTCCCGTGCAGCCTCGGGTATAGTGTAGATTCCATCTGGAAACAATCGTTATCATCATGCCGTCCTTGCGCGCCGCCAGTCTCACGCTCTCAGCCCTCGTGGCGCTGGCGGCTCCGGCTGTGCCTGCTCGCGCGGCGACGGCGGCAGCGACAGCGACGCCGGCATGGGCTGGCATGGCGCACACCTCGTTCCGCCACCAGACCGATATTGCCCTTGGCGTGGGCACCGGCCTGGCGCAGGACCGCCAGGGCTTCATCTGGATGTCCACCCAGACCGGCCTGGTGCGCTGGGACGGGTTCCGCCTGCGCCGCTACATTGCCGACAGCAGCCGGCCGGGCTCCCTGCCCGACAGCTATCTGCAGTGCGTGCGCGTGGACGGCAGCGGGCGCATCTGGGCCGGCACCAGTTCGGGCGGCTTGGTGCGCTACGATCCGGCACACGACAATTTCATCACCATCGGCGCCGGTCCGCAGGGTCTCAGTCACGGTCGCGTCTCCAGCCTGGAAGACGATGGCGCCGGCGGGATCTGGATCGGCACCGGCGGAGGCCTGGAACGCATCGACGCGGCCGGCCGTCTGTACCGGGCCGGCAGCGGCCCGGCGCAGGTGGGCGCATCCCAGCTGCCGCCGGGCGGCGTGGAAGTGCTGCTGCGCGAACCCGGCGGCGCGCTCTGGATCGGCACCCGCCAGGGCCTGTTCCGGCGCACGGCCGACCATGCTCCGCTCAGGGCCATCACCCTCACCGGCGGCGCCACCGAACCGGGCATCAACGCCCTCTACCAGGATGCGCGCGGACGCATCTGGATCGGCACCCGCGCCCACGGCGCCTTCGTCAGCCCTACGGCCGGCGCGCCGGCGCGTCCCGTCAGCGCCAACGGACTGCCGATCCTGCAAGGCGAACGGGTGCTGTCGGTGATCGAGACCCGCCCCGACGTCATCTGGTTCGGCACCGAAGGCGGCGGCATTCTGGAACTCGACCTGGCACGCCAGCGGACGCGCCGCCTGCGCCACCATCCG